>NZ_JBPKBJ010000014.1:0-58536 GCF_051390655.1 Acinetobacter sp. P1(2025) | reverse complement strand
ATATCGTCTATGATTTTTAGGGGTTCGATCTGCAACCAAAGTGCCTTCTTCATCCCAACGCCTTAATGTTTGAATGGAAACACCTAATGTTTTAGCTGCAACGCTAATGCTTATATATTTACTCATGTTGTATATAATAGTATAGAAATAAGTAGATTTCAATTAGCAGTTACAAACCCTGATGTTGATCATGTTTATAAGATCGGTGGCTTGGTTACGCTGAATAATCAGCAAACAATTCAGTATCTTCGCCTTTTGGATGGTGAGCTAGGAAAAAATTTAATCACTAAAAACACTACAGATGCAGACATAGAACGGAATCTGATTAAACTACAAACAGATGCCATTTCACGCAGCTTCATTCTTGATTTGGCTTCTACTCGTCAAGACTTAAGGGCATATCGTAATGATTTGCTTAAGCCTATCTACGTGTACCGTAGATGCTACTTCAAAAAAGATCGTGTGCCACGTGAGTTCCTTGCTCTCACCAAACACCCAATATATTCATCTTTGAACGCACGGCATATAAACAACGTCAGTAGTAAACGTATGGTGGAGTTTTATGATCCTTTGTACCTGAATGATCATTGGTCTATACACTATGTTGCTAAGTTTGATACGTTAGAAGAAGCAAGAGCAGCTTTACCCAAATTCATTAATGAGGAAGATGGGGAAGTATTGATTACAAGTGACCATGATTTTTACATTGATACCATGTCATTCGACTTAATCGGATTGTCAGAAAATATAATAGATGCGTTATATGACTACATTGAATCATATAGCGTGATTAATAATAAGTTATCGTATTTGGATGAATTGGAAGAATATAAAAAAATCATGCCTTTTTAATCATTTCGTGCGAAAACTTATTGCTATTGTGTGGTATATTTTATATAATGAATCACATAAACAATGGTTATCATGGTTTAGAATCACCTACACCACCATTGTAAAAAGACATGAAAACCCCGCCCTAGTTGATACCTTATAAGGGGTTTTGGTAGCTTACTTCGGTAAGCTATTTTTTTGCCTAAAATTAATTAAAACAACAAGATCGTATTACATGCTAAAATTTAGTTCATCACTTACGTGATTATTTGGAACCATCGTCCAATTTGTAGTAATGTGTCTTAGTATTTATCACTTATGTGATTATTTGGAACCACCGCCCAATCTGTAGGAGCGTATCTTAGTATTTATCACCCATGTGATTATTTGGCCTGCAAAACAAAGTACAGCTTGTCAGCCGAAAGATACATATCACCCATGTGATTAACTTCGATAATCATCATACATTTCTAGAATCTGATTAAATGACGTTTCTAAATTGTGTTTGCTGCTTGTCATTTCCAACCATACACGGCGACATAATTCCGCATCACCGTATGAAGTCAGTAAATCCAAATCAAATAAATTAACCTCAAGTAACGAGGCAACGCCGTTCAGCTTTAAATAATTTGAGATATTTTGATATGAGGGATGTGCATTGATGAATGCAACAGCAATGGCCATTTCACAATAAGGCTTACAATACTCTAATGCTGATTTAGGTAGGAAACTCGCATCAAATTCAGCATTGTAGATCACCACTTGGCGGTACTGTGACATTATGGCAGTCAGGTCATCATAAAACTGTTGTGGGGCCACACCACGCTCATCTAGATCGGCTTGAGTGATATTATGGAACCCTGCAATTGGCAGCACTTGTTCAGAACTAAATAGATTCCCATCTTCTTTATTGTTGGCAATCAAACAGTCCATTAAAACATTGCCCTCATAATCCAAAATCGTGCATGAAATCGGTTTTGCTGCATAGGTGTCATAACTTGTGGTTTTTAGGTCTAAGAAGATCGTACTATCTTTATTTATTTTCGCCATATTCCCCTCTACACCTTATAAATACTGCTTTCTCTATTATATCAGAAGCCGTTTAAGCCAAATATATTTTTGCCAATATATTTCTACTTTTGTGGTATATATTAATATTACACGTGCGCCGTGTGTTAAAAAGCCTTCGCTTTCGCTCAATACGACCTCGCTACCGCTTGGTCATTCACGGCGAGTTCAAAGCGTAATCCCCGACTTGGCTCTTAAGGTGCTAAATTTAGTATCGGGCATTCTAATAAGTTGCTGAATTTGATTGGAAAAACTATAAAAAATAACCCATACATTTTTGTGAATTTCCTTGTTTTGGTGTGGTATATATTATATAATGTCATTATCAACTAGGGAGTAAACATCATGTTAAACTTAATCAATATTAAAAAATATTTAGTGGAATCTCACCCGATCACATTAAAAAACCACCGTGAGTTTGTTAAAAATTTACTCGTTTTGCCTGAAACTGAAATATCACTTAGCGCAAAGTTTGAAACAAAAACTCGCATTGCCCTACGTGCAACCATTACCAACACAAAAGAAGCGGGATATGATGTATTTTCTTATGACATTACCCAACCTGTAGATGGATTTAAGGTTGAGGAAGTGCAGTCTTACAATCCGTTTTCTTGTGGCTATCTAACTGATTACTTCTTTAAAGTAAGCAAAAAACAAAACAAACAGGTTTTTTTGGATTGGGTCAAAGAAACCTTTGTAGCCTACTTTACGGCATCTTTTAAGATCACAGAACAAGAAGCCCTTGCGTTATTTGAAAAACAGGTTAATCAAAATTTATTTATTCGCCAAGTTCCTGAATCTTTAGATTGGGAGTTACCTGAACACAATACTTCGGGATTGGTTGCTTAAGGGGACGATGATGATTACTTACGATAAAAACTGTGTCATTGCTCAAACTATCGCTACGATCTTCGGAAGCACGGCAGAATATGTTTCTCTATGGCTTACTCGTTACCAACCATCTAAAGAAGTGATTGATCAATTTCTTGAAGCTAATGCTGAAAATGCTGAAAACTACAAGCGTTTCTACTACTTAGGTTTTTACCTTGAGCGAAATCTCAATCCCTTACCTGAATTATTAAAGCACAACACCAATTACTATTATTGGCTAGTTGAGGACAGTATTATTAAATCGCTGTCAGAGGATGCTTTCAATTACTTACTCGATCACAGTAGGCGCAATCCAACGATGATGCGTGATGAGTTCTATGCCCTTTTAGTCTTGCGCTATAGCACTCGAAAAACAGAGTTACGCTATGTTGCGCTAATGAATATGCTATCTAGTGAAAAGATCATTCAAACACAAGAATCGAATGGCAAGCTATATGGTTTTGCTCAACCTTACCTCGACAGGCATCTAAAGCAAGCTGCTTAACCCAAACAGTAAAACTCGACCTAGTTGATACCTTATAATCGAGTTTTGGCATCTCGCTCCGTGCGGGATGTGTTTTTAGGCCTTCGCTTTCGCTCCCCTCGATCTTCGCTCCCGCTTGATCTAAACGCCGTGTTCAAAGCATGGCTCCCGACTTAGCTCTCAAGGTGCTAAATCGAATATCGGGCATCTTAATAAGTTGCTGAATTTGATTGGAAAACCCACAAAAACAATCCATACTTTTTTGTGACTTTTATTGTTTTTGTGTGGTATATATTGTATAATCACCATATCAATCAATAGGTTAATTATTATGATTATTACAAAATTGCCATTCCCACTAGAAAGCCATATAGACACAACTGATATTTCAGAGCCTTACCAACAGGTCGGTTCAATTCTGTCTTTTGCACAATTTACGCTGAATGCAGATCAACAAATTACTCTCGCAGGTTTGATCTTTAAAATCTTTGCAGCCCAAGTTGGTTCTTTAGCTTTGCAAGATGAGTTAAACCTAGAGGAAGTAAATATTTTTGTGCCTCTTGATGCGTTTTATAAAAATGGCGTAGTCAGTATTGATCGGAAAGCCATGACTGTGCTTAGAAACCATGCTCTTGTCAAATTGTTGGGTACATTATATGCCTTTACGAATGATGATGAAAAAGACTTTATTGCAGATCATCAAGGCTTAATTGAAAAATTTAGCGGTGATTCTTTCCATGAAATTTACAATCAATTGGGTGATTTTGAACTGTTTATTCTTCCAAATGTTAGCAAAAATTCAGTTACGATATTTGATGTGATCAATTCTGTCGCTCATAACTTTGAAATATACTTAAAACTTATTTGTTACCATTCAACAGTCAAGTCAATTCTAGAAAACAATCAGCCTGAATTTGCATAATCAACCAAGAGAAGTTGCGCCCGCAGCTTCTCTTTCTACACCTACAGGGTTCGCTTGCGCTCAATACGACCTCGCTACCGCTTGGCCATTAACGGCGATCTCAAAGCATCACGCCCGACTTTAGACTTACGGTAAAACACCAAATACCTTTTATTTTTCCTAGATTGGGATATTGTTGTATGATCTTCATGCAAAATCACTTAGGTGATTAGTTGGATAAAGAACGATCATTGCCAAGATTAACAACAGCTACAGATCACTTATGTGATTAAAAATAATAAATATTGGCGCATTATTTTCATTGTTTTGGTGTGGTATATATTATATAATTAACCTTATCAACTAAGGGAAAACACCATGACTAAAGCACCTGAAATCAATGCGTTTGAAGCGTTGGAAATAATCAAAGAACACGGCGCAACACCTGAACTTTTAGAGATCATTGCGACCAATCCATTTACTGCCGACTATTATTCAAAATATATCACTCAAGAGCCTTTTCCAATCGGTGAGGAAGCGATTAGCCAAGATGTGCATTTAGCCTATTGGTATGCGGTTAGATACGGTGTGATCTTACCGCTTGCTGAAAAGCTATTCGCTAAAAACACAGAATATGCATTTCAGTATTTCTATCATATCAAGATGCAACCCGAACCTTTGTGTGAAGAAGCACTTTGTCGCAATTGTGATTACGCCTACAAGTATATGTTGCGATTCGGCTTTTTTGATAAAGGTATAGAGGCAATATCGAAAGATGCCACCCTCGCCCTTTCATACGCCATGAATGTTCTTAATGCCCCATTCCCAATGGGTGAGGAAGCAATCTACTCAAGTAAGCGAGAACGTCTTTTGTATCGCCACTATGTACTTAACGAGCCAAATTTAGATATGAAACAAATTGATTATTATTATGATGAACTTTTTGGACTACCCTTTTAGACCATATTTCCAATGACTGTTCAGATGAGTTATGCATTCGTCACGGCGCATAACTCATTCACCCCAAAAAGACCACAAGCCACTGAATAACTTAAATAAAAATCCCAAAAAAACATATACTTTTTTGTGAATTTCCTTGTTTTAGTGTGGTATATTTTGTATAATAAGGAATCAATTAGGGATTTATAATTATGCTAAAACGATATTCAGTTATTATTGATGCGGAAACTTTGGCAACCACACCAAATGCTAAAGTGACAGAATTTTCAGCTATTATTTTTGATCATGTGGAAAAAAATATTTTAGGTCATAAAACCGTGTTCTTTGATGTAGCATCACAAAATGGCTATGTTTGCCCTGAAACATTACAGTGGCGTATCGACAATAATGTTCCTGATAACGGTGAAATTGACCGCCCTAATTATGAAATCCTGAAAGAGTTTATTGACTTTATTGGGGAGTTTGTTGAGCGTAATAAGAAAGAAACTTCTCTTTATGCTAATGGATCAAATTTTGATTTTCCAATTTTACAAAGCTTAGTTGCTGATGTTAATTCTACTAAGCCAACAGAAGCAGAGGCACTAAAAACCTCTTGGAATTTCTACAATGAAATGTGTTTACGCTCGATTGCAATGGCATTGCACTCTAAACAAGGTTACTTAAACCTTAAAGCTGATAGTGCTGTGCAAGCACTTGGTTATATCCAAGTTGTTGAACAGTTGCCTTTCGTTCAATTCAAAAAGCACAATAGTTTGCATGATTGTATTTTTGAGGCATGTATCCTTGATGCCTGTTACGAAAAAATTGAAATGTACGAAAAATCAGAAGCACATGCTTAATTAGCATGGTGCATGGGAATGGTTCGCTATTCCCATGCACCTTCGCCCTTCGCTTTCGCTCAATACGACCTCGCTCCCGCTTGGTCATCAACGGCGATCTCAAAGCATGGCTCCCGACTTTGGCTCTTGCGCCGTGTGGTCGAACATCGGTTATCTATATAAGTATCGGTTTTTGATTGGGAAAACTATAAAAAATAATCCATACTTTTTTGTGAATTTCCTTGTTTTGGTGCGGTATATATTATATAATTGCATTATCAACTAGGGAGTAACACCATGAAAACGATCAACACTATTACATTACTTGGCAACATCGGCAAAGTTGAAATTGTCGAGTTCAAAGATGAATCAATCATCACTAAAATCTCTTTGGCGACTAATAACCTCGTCAACAATGTAGAGCAAACCCAATGGCATACCCTTGTCTTTAAAGGTCGCTGCGCTCACGTGGTTTCATTGCTTCAAAAAGGTGATCAACTCATGGTTAATGGGATGATGACTTATCGCTCTTGGAAAGATAATCACGGTCAATCACGTATTGCGCCCGAAGTCATTATTACGGATTCGGTAGGCGAGTTCTCAATTATTACAGGTCAAATTGGTCAAGTTCCTGAATACCTAAAGAGCAACTATCAAGCACAACCACGCCAACAAGCTCCACAACAGCGTACACAGGCGCAACCACGCCAACAGGCTCCGCAACAGCGTACACAGGCACAACCACAGCAACGTCAAACGGTTTCAGCACCACGCCAAGCACCTCAACAACAGTACCAAAATGAACAGCAAGATTTTCATCACTCACACAATGATGATGCTTTCTTTAATGATCAAGGATTGGTTGAGCCACAGTATTACAATGAACAACCACAGCAACGCCAAGCCCCTCAACAAAACGTAAATTACAATTCAAGTTATGCAGGGAAAGCGACAACTATTAGTTATAACTATCGCTAAACCGTTTAAGCCACCTGATCAACAGATCGGGTGGTAACATGACAAAAAAACTCGACCTAGTTGATACCTTATATCGAGTTTTGGCATTCCGCTTCGGGCGGGATGTGTTTTTAGTCCTTCGCTTGCGCTCCGCACGACCTCGCTTCCGCTTGGCCATAAACGGCGATTTCAAAGCATTAGCCCCGACTTTGGCTTTACTGTGAAAAGTCAGATACCCTTTATTTTTCGTGGTTCGGGATATTGTTGTTTTATTGATTTTCCTGAATTGGTTTAAATTATTGGGGTAAATTAGGTTTATAGTTCTAAGGCTATGTTTTATAATCTCTTTAGTCGCTAAAGTTTTAGTGACATATCACTTACGTGATTAGGTGGGACTGCAAAAAACGGTAGCAATGAAAGGTGCAGTGACATATCACTTACGTGATTAGGTGGTAGTTAATATGCGTTCTGCAAGTTAAGACCTTGTGACATATCACTTACGTGATTAGGTGGTTTATATATCAGTCAAAACTGTATTCAGCATAGTGGCATATCACTTACGTGATTAGATGAAGTCTAAGTTCACTAAACCGCCTCGCTACCTTGTGACATATCACTTATGTGATTAGTTGGTACGGAAAAGTTGATTCAGATTTCTCTGAATATGACACATCACTCATGTGATTAGGTGAATGAACCCAAGTACACGGACGTAATATTGATACGTGACATATCACTTATGTGATTAAAAACAACCTATACATTTTTGTTAATTTCCTTGTTTTGGTGTGGTATATATTATATAATAAGAACATCAACTAGAGGAAAAACACTATGGAAAACTACATTATTAAATTAAAAACTATCCTTAGCGGTGGTGCAGAAGATTATGTTCAAGTTGTTATTGCTGATGCAAAAAACTTTGATGAAAAATATTTAGGGTTCATGGCTTTAATGGCTTTTTTAGATAACAACGAATGTGTCTTAGATGATAATATTTCTTTCAATGAAGTTTTAGATTTAATTAACATCTGTCCTGATGGAACAATCTCTGTGGATGGTCGTGGGGAAGATTCTAAATATTGGTTATGTAAAATTAATAATTTTTGCAATGAATCATTGGAACACTTTAAAAAGATAGCTTACAAGCTTTCTAGCATATCTTTTGAATATGCTGATGCTGTTTTAAATTCATTTAATCAAAAATTGGGTGATGTGGTTTTAACTCACGACAATATTGTTGATTACATCCTAGAACGTAAATTAGCTACTAAAAAGGATGTAGCATAATGATTGAACTCGCCAATTCAGAAGAATTAGAACAGTGGCTAAAAGTAAATATTAGCCCCTTAAAACGTGTCCTGTTGGGCTTCTTGCCTGATGCGATAAAAGTTAATGAGCAGTTAAAAGAGAATGATGTTTTAACGCTCCGCACGACTGAATTTTACGATGATCTACACGAACTTTGTATTTTTAAGGATCATCCACGTTCAACAATTAATGAATTGCTAGACGATCATTTCCTTAGTCATTTGGATGTTCGATATATTGGTTCGCTGTTTTTCTTACAGAGCTTCTACGGCTAATAATGGAACAAAAAAAAGAGAGCTTACTTAGCTCTTTTTTTTCTTGGGACTTTCGCCCAATCAACTTCGCTTTCGCTCCGCACGACCAACGCTCCCGCTTGGTCATCAAGAGCAAAATCGTTTTCAAAGCGCAATCCCCGACTTGGCTCTTAAGGTGCTAAATTCAATATCGGTTATCTAAATAAGTACCTGAATTTGATTGGAAAAACTATAAAAATAATCAATACTTTTTTGCTAATTTCATTGTTTTAGTGTGGTATATATTATATAATGTAATTATCAACTAGGGAGTAACACCATGAAAATCAATCAAAATAATGCACGACCAAGCCTTTCATTAAATGAGCTAATGAATGGCATTAATATCCACCAAGCTGAAATTAAAACCTCATTTGAATTATCAACACTTGAACAGATCGGTGCGGAAGATTCAGAAATTCGTTATTCAGCGAGTATTGACCGTATTCTAGAAAAAGCGGGTGTCAGCATCATTGCAAGCTGTAAAGTTGAATTACGTTCTGATGAACAAGAGAATGCCCCTATCACTTGTGATTACTTGGATTTAAGCAAAGATGATATTTCTATCAATATTCAAGGTGCAAAACTTTCTTTAAATGGTGAGGAAGTAGATTCAATCGACTTCTGTGCTGATGATGATGTAATTGAGGCATTCTATCAAAGCGTTATCACATCACTTGATATGCAGACCGTTAATTCACTGATCAATGCTGTAATACCTTACAACACAAAAATGGCAGCATAGCCTCAATTAAAAAGTTACCCTTTTGCCTAGCCAACCCCAATGGCTAGGTTTTTTTTGCCTAAAATTTCTGTCGCACGTGCGCCCAAAACCATTCGCTTGCGCTCCCCTAGCCCTACGCTTCCGCTTGGCCATTAACAGCGATCTCAAAGCGTTGGCTCCGACTTTAGCTTTACTGTGAAACGTCAGATACCCTTTATTTTTCCTAGATCGGGATATTGTTGTTTTTATTGATTTTTTGAATCTGTTTAAATTATTGGGTTAAATTGGGTTTATAGTCCTAAAACTATGTTTTATAATGTCTTTAGTCGCTAAGGTTATAGTGACATATCACTTACGTGATTAGGTGGAAGTAGTGACTAGAACTGATGGCATAATAATTGTGACATATCACTTACGTGATTAGGTGGAAGATGCAAATAGTGCAGAAGCCTACGAACTTGTGACATATCACTTACGTGATTAGGTGGTATCGGGCTGTTATCTGATTTGGACGGCACTTGTGACATATCACTTACGTGATTAGGTGGTATCTGTTTTCAAAAGTTCTAAAATACGATGCGTGACATATCACTTACGTGATTAGGTGGATTAGAGAATTGGATTCGTATTTTTTGGTTAAGTGACATATCACTTACGTGATTAAGTGGTACACAACTCGCTTTTTTCCATTTTTCAAACGTGGCATATCACTTACGTGATTAAATGGCATACGATTTTATATTCCAAGTGTGGACTATCACTTACGTGATTAAAAACAACCTATACTTTTTTGTGAATTTCCTTGTTTTGGTGTGGTATATATTATATAATAACAACATCAACTAGAGGAAAACACCATGAAAAACCAACATTTCCGTGAAGCAGAAGAATTTAAAAAAGTATCAAAAACTATTTTTGAAAAGTTTATTTCAAACCCAAGTATCACAATCGACAAAGATACCAAAACTTTTAATTTTTTTGGCAAATTTACTATTTGTCTTGATGCAGATAAACAAAATCAAGGGACTTTGCACTCAAATAACTTTACCAAAGATTATGAGTTAAAAACGCTATTGCGGTTCCGCTTGGATGATCTACTTGAGTGTGGTTCAGATGCTTCATTATTTCACTCATTGGACTTTCATTCGTTTTTCTATCATCAAAATAATGATGATCTTGATGTTATTGCTGATTGCCTAAACAGCATGGCAGATAGTGATGTACAGTTTTTAAAAGATACCTATCAAAGCAACTATTTAGAAGCCTTTATGTTGCGTGATGTGGCTTTTCATGTTCATCTAGATCAAAACAAATATTTATTAAGCCAAAACGATAGTCAGGCATTGGATTCTTTTGCCTATGATTGCCTTGACCTTGAGTTTATTAAATTCTTACTAGATGCAACTAATGTTGGTTTTTGGAAGTCATCTTATAACAAACGCTCTATTTTAACGATGTTTGATTATCTTTCGTTATTGCCGTTGCGAGATAACCTTTACCGCCTAAAAGAAACACAACCGCAGTCATTGGCGTTTGCCATTCTTGTTTTACTGAATCATGTGGATGTTTTTAATTGTGCTTTTGATAATATCAAGAGCTACGATGATTTTATGCTTGGCGAGTATTTAGTGGGTAACGCCGTTATCACCTTTCCAAGTGGCATGATTGATAATAAAAGATTTGTTCAAATCACGAATGCGAAATCTTGGTCTTGGATGCTGAAACAGCAGAAATCAACCATTAATAAACTTGTTTCCTTGTATTTACCATCCAAGAAAGATCGTGCTTACTACGGATTCTGTCGTTTTCGTGAAACTGTTGCGGTATTGGCAAGTAACAACTATGACCTCACCACAGCCGACCTTAACAAGCTTTTGGATTTATGCGTAGGCGAATCTATTAGCGTAGATCGTTTGTTTGCTGATGTTTCATCATTTAGTTTAAATGATGAAGAATTATATGACGTAATTAGTAAAAATGATTTTAGCGAAATCGTACTTAAGGATTACATTGAAAAGGTTGTGCAGTTGGATAATTGGAACAGTCTTACTCAAGATGCTTTATCTGATCTAATCGGCAATGATTATGCCAAATACAAACTAAAATCGAATCTCGCAAAATTAGCAAGACAGCAAATTCTTAAAGCAGCATAAATTACGGTGGCGGTATTCAATATCGCCACCTCAACCTGTGGGCCTTCGCTTTCGCTCCGCACGATCTACGCTCCCGCTAGATCATCAACGGCGAGTTCAAAGCACTGATCCCCCGATTAAAAATTTAGTGAAAGGTCAGATACCCTTTATTTTTCGTGGTTCGGGATATTGTTGTTTTTATTGATTTTTTGAATCTGTTTAAATTATTGGGTTAAATTGGGTTTATAGTCCTAAAACTATGTTTTATAATGTCTTTAGTCGCTAAGGTTATAGTGACATATCACTTACGTGATTAGGTGGAAACCCATCTTGAAATGCTTTTTGCAGTGGCTGTGACATATCACTTACGTGATTAGGTGGCAGACCATAGATTCTTCTAGCATGTGTTTCTAGTGACATATCACTTACGTGATTAGGTGGATCATCAGTACCTCGATGCCAAAGTTCGACATTGTGACATATCACTTACGTGATTAGGTGGAAGCAACAAGAGATATTAGAAATGCAACTAAGGTGACATATCACTTACGTGATTAGGTGGAATGCAATGTAAGTGCCTGACGAAGCGGATTGGTGACATATCACTTACGTGATTAGATGGTAGATATGGTATCTAGGTGTTTCCGAGTTTGTGTGACACATCACTTATGTGATTAGGTGGATTAGATAGCGTGGACTCTTTTTTTTCGAGGTGGCATATCACTTATGTGATTAAGTGGCAACTTCATCTAGCATTAGTTGAGCCTAAAGAATGACATATATCACTTATGTGATTAAAAATAACCAATACATTTTTGTGAATTTCCTTGTCTTGGTGTGGTATATATTATATAATATTCCTATCAACTAGAGGAAAAACACCATGAAATCAGTCGTTATTAACTCAAAAGAATACCCACTCCGTACCGTTGTAATGAATGACATGAGCTATATTGTTGGCACGGAAGCTCTCGGGGATGTAATCAATGACCTTTTAGATTCTGATGATGAAATAGATGAAAAATTTGCATCACAGATTGATGATCGAATTTATTTTTATGTTCCGAATGACAAAATAGAACTTCCTGATGATGACCTTGTTAAATACCTAGAGGTTGCAGTCATCTAAATCCGCTTAAGCCTTTCGCCTAGTTATTCCAATGACTAGGCTTTTTTTTGTCATTCATAATGTCAAGGTTATTTCAAGGTACTAAAAAAAGCTTTTTCATTACCTTGATTTTTTATTTTATTTGTGATTGCTATCGCTGACGCTCGGCATTCAAGGATCAAAAGCTCGGCATTCGCTAATTGCTCATACTTCTATAGGCTCATACGTCCATGTATTTCGCCATGCCATTTCAAACTTACAGAGCAGTTTTCAATGGGATTTAAGCGATTGTTTCCAACCAATCTTGGTTCACATAAAGTTTTTTTTAAGGTGAAGCAAAAAAAACATTTGTGAATGAAAACCGCCTGACATAATTTTCCCCTACTGAATCGGGTTCCCAAGCCTAATTCTAAGCCTACGGTTGCACCCGCTTAACGCCCCGCAGCCTTCGCTTACGCTCCGCACGACCTCGCTTCCGCTTGGTCATCAACGGCGATCCCAAAGCGTAATCCCCGACTTGGTTCTCAAGGTGCTAAATTTAATATCGGTTATCTAAATAAGTGACTGAATTTGATTGGAAAAACTATAAAAATAATCAATACTTTTTTGCTAATTTCATTGTTTTAGTGTGGTATATATTATATAATGTCATTATCAACTAGAGGAAAAACACCATGAATAACTCAAAGATTTTAGACATTGGCGTAAAGTTTGGCGGTGCAAAAAAAGATTATTACACCTATTTAAATGGCGTTGTTTCTATCAATCCTGATATTGAAGAAAACAAATTAAAAGACTTAATTACCCTTAAAAGTTTGTGGGCGAAACCTGATTTTCGACAAGATGCACTTAATGGCGTTCATGCCAAAGAACATAGTTTATTGTTCGCATTGGTTTATCAAAATATCCCGAACAAGATTTCAGCTAATTTCTATAACTATCATGGACGCACTTTGCGAGAATGTGTTGAGGCTTATATCGCATGTGTTTTGTTCTATAAAGAGCAATATGAAAACCATGAGCATTTATCAGTTAAAAGCCTTGATACCGCACATACAGAAATCTTATTGCCTTTGGATGGAACTCATTGGAGTGGGTATTCTTATGCAACAAGTAATCAAAAACGCTATCACTTAACTGCTATGCAGTATAAACGCCGTTCTTTTAACGACCACTTTAAAACAATATTATTCATGGGTTATCCAAATGTTGAAAACTTGGATGAATCTTTTTATTACAGTACGGAAGTTGATGATGATTGGCTTCTTGGTAATAACTTAACTCATTATTACTGTTCTTATATCGTGAAAGCGAATACCAATTATTTTGGCTCATATTTTAGTGGCACAGTAAATGAGCTAAAAACTGAATTGCTTAATCGACTTGCTGAAATAGTTAAGGCTAAAGCGAATAAGACACCAAAAGAAAATACTCGCTATGTCTATAAACGCCCTATTGTAAGCGGTACTCAATTCAATAACACCGATGCACGACAAGGGCGTGATATTAGCTCGGAAGAACTAATGAATACCTTTGGCTTAAAAGGTATTGAGTGGGGCAACTACGTTCCACAAAAAGAAAGACAGCAGTATCTTAATAATGCCTATGATTCATTCCATGATCTAATGATCCTAATTAAAGCCCCTCTCTCTTTTGCCTCTTTAGGTGGATCATTGGGGATTGCCTTTGGTAGTCGGGGGCATGGTCGCTTTGCAGCGCATTATGAGCCATCTACTAACGTGATTAACCTTACTCGCACAAAAGGCATCGGTAGCTTTGCTCATGAATGGGGACACGCCCTAGACCACTACATCGGGAAAAATATCTTAAAAGGCTGTTTTTTAACTGATTTTACCAATAGAAGCATTTTGAATAGTTCGCTGTATCGTGAGGAAGATTACACACCTAAACAACTTGCTTTGATTAATTCATTGCACTCTTTTGACTGTTTAATGAAGTCGGTTAGATATAAAAATGATGATCGTGAATATACGAGATTTATTACAGAAGCCCATCGACTAGATATAAAAAAGCCATATTATTCGACTAATATTGAGCTTTTTGCCCGAGTGTTTGAATCTTGGTGCGAAGATACTTTGTATAGCCATGACCGTTTTAATTATTTCTTGGTAAATGGTACACGCAGAGGGATAGCCCCAAGTGTTGATGATGTATCCGCTTATCCTTATCCACGTGTTGAGGTAGAACGTGAAAGCATGGTTAATGCTATGGATGAGTTTATAAAGATTGTTGTACCGTTGGCAGTCGATAGCGTACACGATTATAGCAAGGTGGCTTAAATTTTAAGAAACACACTCAAAAAGAGTGTGTTTCTTTATTGTTTAATTTAAATATTACATTTACTATTCAACTAATTTTTTTTGACTTCTAAGGGTTTAGTAAACTAAAAATGGCTAAGTTTTTAAATACAAGCGCAACAAATTACTATCTTGAAGAATTAATTAAGAATGCGAAAGAACGAGTTATTTTAATAAGCCCTTTTCTAAAATTAAATGACCGTATTAAAGAATTACTAGAAGATAAAAACAGATTAAAGATTGATATTCGCATCATTTACGGTAAAAGTGAATTACAACCCGAAGAAATCACATGGCTTAAAAGTCAAGATTATATACGCACAAGTTTTTGTAAAAACTTACATGCTAAATGTTACTTAAATGAATTTTCCTGCATTATTACAAGTCTAAATCTATATGAGTTTAGCCAAGTAAATAATAATGAAATGGGTATCTTTGTTAATCGTGATTCAGATGTTGATTTATATCTAGATACATATAACGAGGCACAGCGATTAATAAGAGTAAGTGATGAAATTCGCATCACAATGGAAAAGATTGATCAAGAATCTAATACCAAGAGCGAAACCAACAATGAAGAAGATAGTCAAAGTAATGATAGCGGTATGCTAACCACTTCAAAATTAGCTCAAAAAATTAAAATATCTACAAATGATTTATTGCTCTTACTTGAAAAAAATGGGTATTTGCAAAAAAACAATAACCGAATGATCTTAACCGAACAGGCATCAAAGTTGGGTGCTGTATTTAAAAAAGGTCGATTTGGTGATTATTTCTTATGGCCTGAATTTATAACCCAAAACTTAAAATAAAATAAACCCGCCTTGTGCGGGTATTTTTTTTCTTGAAATAATATTCCAATGTGCGCCGTGTACCAAAGAGCCTTCGCTTGCGCTCAATACGACCTCGCTTCCGCTTGGCCATGAACAGCAAAAGCGTTTTCAAAGCAATGATCCCCGACTTGGTTCTTAAAGTGCTAAATTTAATATCGAGTATTCTAATAAGTTGCTGAATTTGATTGGAAAAATCACAAAAAAATAATCATACATTTTTGTTAATTTCGCTGTCTTAGTGTGGTATATATTATATAATAACAACATCAACTAGAGGAAAAACACCATGAATGCTTTGCTAAAAAACAATGATGTTGCAATGCTTACACTAAGTCAGTTTGATGATTTTTTTAAAAACACGGTTTTAAAGCAAGACCCCTTTTCCCCTGCTCAAGATGAACTTAGCATTGAATCTTACATGGCCATAGGCTCTGAAATAAGTCCAAATCAAATTAACCATGATAATAATATTTCGGATGCTCAAGACTATACCCATCTTTGTACGATCTCACAGCTTTTTACCTTTGGTGATGTTTCTAAGAATCATATTCTAGAGTTCTTTCTTACAACCAATATTCTTATCAATGATGCCGTTGAAGATCAGGTACGTTTGCGCTTTATTCACCCTCAAGGCTTTACTTTTGCCCCTGATCTATTTGATGTGGTTTTATCAAGTAAGTCTTTTTACTTACAGTCTGATGAACATGATATAGACCAAGCGAATACTGTAACTCGCATAAAAGAGCTTTTCGATTTTGACAGCCCATTGCTAAAATTTCATCTTCTTAAAAATGCCTCAAATGTATGGAAAGAAAATTAGGCTTCCTGTTAGTTAGCGATCCTCTGCATAGCGTTCTATGCAGATTTGCTCTATGGCCCTTCGCTTTCGCTCCGCACGATCTACGCTCCCGCTAGATCATTAAAGCGGTTTTCAAAGCATTGATCCCCGACTTGGTTCTTGATGGGTTGGGTTTTAACATCGAGTATTTTAATAAGTACCTGAATTTGATTAAAAAAACACAAAATTAATCAATACATTTTTGTGAATTTCCTTGTCTTGGTGTGGTATATATTATATAATTGCATTATCAACTAGAGGAAAACCCCATGAAATATTTTATCCTACCAATCAAAATGCTACTTGAAGTTCACTTTATGGGTGATACTCCACAATTTAACGGTCATCGAAACTATGCGGTTCAAGCAGGTACGCTAGAAGAAGCTCGTAATTTGTTATTTCCTTATATTTGTAGCTTGGCTGATACCAATGAATGCTATATTCATCAAGAAATTAAGGACTTTTATACTTTTTCTTTTGCCGATTTAATCAAGAAACTTGAAGAAAAATTGGATGTTTTGGATGATGATTATTCATTTGGTCGCTTTAATCTAAATGAAGATGGTTCATGTTCCATTACGATTAATGATGCAGATGATTATGGTTATGAAAGAATTTTTACTGCTGATCCTGATTTAGTGGAATTATCAGAACAAGAATACGCATTCTTGAAAAAGCATTCTGATACGCTTGATATTACTGAACTCACCAACCATGCAAATAAAGCTTTAGGCATTCCACCTGTAAGCAGCTAAAAAATATACCAACACGAACATAAACACTTCTTTTGAAGTGTTTTCTTGTTATATCACCCTTGCTTCAAACCCTTTATTTCCTTATCATAATTATACGCTCTAGTTTTATGGTGTTTTTCTTTAGTTGATGATTGATCAATTCCGTAAGATTTAAGTGTAAAACCTTCGGGTTTATAGGCGTTATGCGTTTTTCGCATAACGCTTTTTTTATTTTCGCTTTCGCTCCCCTCGATCTTCGCTCCCGCTTGATCCTTAAAATCGCTTTCAGAGCAATGATCCCCGACTAGGCTCTTAAGGTGCTAAATTTAATATCGGTTATCTAAATAAGTACCTGAATTTGATTGGAAAAACTTTAAAAACAATCCATACATTTTTGTTAATTTCCTTGTTTTGGTGTGGTATATATTATATAATGTCATTATCAACTAGGGAGTAACACCATGAATCAACAATATTTAGATTTAGCTTTAAACGGTTTAAAAAGTGGCTTAATTGATCTAAGCAAATCAGTAGAAATTCACTTCAATGGTGAAATTGCCGAAGTAAACAAAAAGTTTACGCTTACTCAAGCTGATGGTCGGGAAGTTCGCTTTTCTGCATCTTGTAAATATTCAGTCGTGTTTAGCGAGAAAACTAGCCGTTTTATTGTTGAAGATGATGAAATTTATGTTTCCTCACCATGCTTTGATACAGACTATCCTTACAGCCTTCACGCTAATGTAGATGGTTGCACGATAGCCTTAAATTTATTTGAAGCAAATGAATTGAAGTCAATTATCCATGATGTGCTTAACTATGCTGATGGTTTTACGCTTTGCCAATGCTATGTAAACACTTTAGAGGTGGCATAATGAGCAGAATATCTAAACACGAAATTATCTATGATCTAGGCATGGGGAACTTGGGTGGCGGTTACTCTCTTTATGCTAAAAATGTGATTCGCAATAATGATTATGCGACTTTAGTTACGCTTGATGGTGTTCACTCATTAGATGATGCAATGGTGATTAATCTTGATATGAATAAAGGCTTTGATCACCCAAATGCGATAGATCAGGTTAAAAAATTCCTTTTAGCTAAAAACCCAAACATTACCTTTGCTAACTAACTAGCAAAGGTACAAAAAGAAATGACAATTGCCATTTCTTTTTCAACTCGCCCTTCGCTTTCGCTCCGCACGATCTACGCTCCCGCTTGATCTACAACGGCGATTACAAAGCATCAAGTCCGACTTTAGCTTTACTGTGAAAGGTCAGATACCCTTTATTTTTCCTAGATCGGGATATTGTTGTTTTTATTGACATTTCTAAATCATTTTAAATTATTGGGGTGATTAGGGTTTATAGTTCTAAGGCTATGTTTTATAATGTCTTTAGTCACTAAAGTGTCTAGTGACACATCACTCATGTGATTAGTTGGAAGAAAAATCAAATGCTAAAAAGGGATCGAGTGTGACACATCACTCATGTGATTAGTTGGAATTGGTTAGGTCAAAAAAGCTATGAAGTTTCGTGACACATCACTCATGTGATTAGTTGGCATTTATCTTTACCACGAAATGCCCCCATAATATGACACATCACTTATGTGATTAGGTGGATTCTTTTTTTACCCCCTTTATATTGATCATTGTGACATATCACTTATGTGATTAGGTGGATGTAAAAGTCTTGCTCTTTCTAAAAATTTTGTGACATATCACTCATGTGATTAGGTGGAAAAATACCGTATCGAACTCGAATCCCTTACAGTGACACATCGCTTATGTGATTAGGTGATCTAAACCAACGGTGCGTTGGACAACATGCTGTGACACATCACTTATGTGATTAAAAATAACCTATACTTTTTTGTGAATTTCATTGTCTTGGTGTGGTATATATTATATAATAACCCTATCAACTAGGGAGTAACACCATGAATCCAAACGAAGAACCTAAATTCCTAAAAACATTTTCTGCTGTTCGTGGTGTTCAAGGCGGTAGATCAAATTACCTCATTCAAATTCGATTAAGTGATGTTGAAAACCTATTTTCGTTTAACTATGGCGAAAAACTAGATAAGTCATACCAACGTCCTGTGAATCCTAAACGTAAAGTGCAGATTGCAGATTACATGACTTCTAACAGTACATTCATTTTGCCTACCGTTCTTGCCTTTCCTTTGCGTGGCAGCTTCACATTTGAAAGTATCGACATTCCTAATGCTCCTATTGATTTAGGTGTCCTAAAGCTATCAGTAGATTGCATACTAGGTCTATTTGATGGGCAGCACCGTGTAAGTGGAATCATTGAAGCGTTAAAGAAAAAAACACACATGAACCCAAATGATACTATTTCAGTCCTGTTGCTCGAAAAACAAAACCTGATTTCAGCACAGCAAATTTTTTCGGATATTAATATTAATGCGGTGAAACCATCACAAAGTATTAAGCTGCTCTATGACAACCGCAACATGATTTCAGTTATTAGCAAAGGCTTGATTCGCTCTAACCCATTCTTATCAGAATACACCGACATGACGAACTCAAACCTAGCTAAAGATTCAATCAAGCTGTTTTCGTTTAGTGCGATTTATAGTGCGGTTAATGAAATGATGAAAGGTTTGGATGACCTTAATCCCCAAGATAAGGTGCAGTTCATTAATGATTTTTGGAGTGAGATCACGCAACACTTCATCCCATTTTGTTATGTTAGTGAAAAAAGCGTAACACCTGAAAATTTACGCCAAACATCCCTCGCCCCTTTTGCTGTTACCATACAGGCACTAGGTATCTTTGCAGTCACTATCTTTAAAGCGGATCGTGACAATTGGAAAGAATACGTCCATGCGCTTCATAAAGTGAGCTTCCTTAAGCAAAACCCAACTTGGATCAACCGAGTTATTCAAAATGGTAAAATTCGTAAATCTCGCACGAATAGCGTCCTTATAGCGAATGTTCTACTGAAAGAAATTGGGATTGAATTACAGGGCGATTTACTTAGTGCTGAAAACAACTTTTTAGGCATTAAAAAAGAGGTGGATTACGCAGCATGATTATTCTCAATCCATTGGGGGTAGCTGTTGAGGTGGATGCAAGTATCGACCTCAACCTAAAGACCCTAAAAGCCTTGAAATGTAAAACGTGGGATAGTGAATTTGCATATAACAAATATGCTAAAAACAATGGGCTTCCGATCCACGCATACCGATCCACCGATGCCTTGAATACCTACTTCCGTATTCAAGTGATCGGGCTACAGTATTACTATTCAGGCGTGTTTGCGTCATTAGTACCTTTTGAAGCTTTTTGCTTGGCAACCTATATCGCCAACTTTAATCCCCAAGACACAGCAGAGAACGATCCCGCTTTGCGTGTTGAGGAAGCCAATCGGGTACTCGCTTTACTTGAAGCTGATCCATACGATTACTAAAACTCGCCTAGTTGATACCTTTGAGTTTTAAATGCCCGCTAAGTGCGGGTATTTTTTTGCCTGTCGCTATGCGCCGTGTGCCAAAAGCCTTCGCTCACGCTCAACACGACCTCGCTTCCGCTTGGTCATTAACGGCGATCTCAAAGCATGGCTCCCGACTTGGCTCTCAAGGTGCTAAGTTTAGTATCGGGCATCTTAATAAGTTGCTGAATTTGATTAAAAAAAATAACAGAAATAATCAATACTTTTTTGTGAATTTCATTGTCTTAGTGTGGTATATATTATATAATTGCATTATCAACTAGGGAGTAAACACCATGAAATTACTTAAAAATATTACTATCGGCGGTCTTGTTCAGCCAACATCATATTTTGATGATATTACTGTTCGCCAAGTCGCAGAAAGCTACTCAATTTATAAAGGTGAAAATCGAATTGCCTTTTTCTTAATTTCTGATTTGGCTAAAACTAACGGTTATGATTTTATCCATTCATCGAACCATAATCTTTTTAATGATCTTATCGCTGCTGTTGAAGAATTGCTTATACGTTTTCGCATTCATACCCATTCTGTATATAAATTTATTGCTTATTGGGTGGAAAAGATATGCCTTAATCAAGCGCACAATCTTACGCTCACAGATGTTTTGGTATCATTTGCTGAAAGCATAAGCCCTAAAGCATACTTTCCACCAATCTTTGATCGTGGTTTGGAAATGGTACGTGCGATAAAACTTCACAGCTTGCCGTATGATGTTTTTGGTTTTTCTGCATATCACGGTCATACTTTTATTGGTCGCTACTTTGGCAGTATATGTCATAAAAACTATGACTTTGACCCAATAAATGCCAACACTAAAAACGTCATTTTTGACCTTATCAAAGCTGTGGCAGAAAACTATATTGAGCTAGGTAATGCTGATGATGAAGCAAATATTCACTCACTCTATATCGCCTACTTGATGTTTTTGGCTTATGGTTATAATGGCTCTCTGTCTTTCGGGAAATTCCTAATTGATGGCACTTATGACGAGATATGCAATAAATACAATGATTCTTTAGAACACGCATAATTCCTCTAATTCCCAATAAACAACATAAGGTGACTTTTAATGAATATTTTTGATCTTACTGCTATTGCAGATCAGGCAGCTATCATTTTTGATCAGCATTATTTTACTCATGCTAATGTGGAACCTGATCTAAATTCTGAAAATCCCAATGAGCTAGTTTTGGAAGATTACACCGAAATTACCATAAAAAATCTCTTTCAGGATTTTTCAATAACCTTGCCTATCGTGAGTTACATCACGCTTGCTGATGGTGCGGATATTGAAACCGCCAATCTTGCAGATGGTACGCTTCAAGTCAAAATGGCAATTACCCATGATGAAGCACTTACCCGAGAATCCTTATTTTCTGATGAACAAAATGCTCATTTTTCAGAAAGTGAAATTGATACTTTTGAAGCGATCATTAACCACCTAGACAACAACAAAGCTGATTGGGCGAAACCACCACAACAGTTTTTTGATCAACACATTGATCTAATTCGTCAGCGATTTAAGCAAGATGCCAAAGCTGCTGCATGAACAATGAAGCAAGTCTAAAACTAGGCTTGCTTTTCTCTATTTGAATCAATGATTTTCAACTGCTCCACCCGACTTTAAAGCCCTTGAGATCAGCCTAACAACTTTTAGTTTTCTTGGCTTCATTGTGGTTTTTTTGGCTATATATGATATAAATATATTATTAATAATATTAAGTTGCTGAATATGAAATATATTAACAATCCAACAATTATTGATTTATTTGAACTGCAAAAAAAATCAATAGAAACTTCTATTTTAAAACCTCAAATTGGTGTGACTTTTGAGGAACCATTATGCCCTGATGATAATACAGAACGATTATATAATGTTTTTGACCTTGAGCTAAATTCAGCACAACAAAATAAAGCTTTGGCACATGCCTTAAGTTTAGGGATGCCAAGTAAAGACGATCTGATCTATTGTTTTGATCAAGCAACAGCACATATTGCTACCGAGATAGATCATTTAGTCGATGATTATTATTATGATGATCTAAAATATCAAATCGAATTACTACACTCTATTTTTGATCAAATCCTTTATAAAAAATCACTAAAAATGGTAGTGCATAAAGATGACTTTTACAGGGTTAAGGATGTTGTCTTTAGCAATCAACTTGATTCGTACTATCTACTAGCTCGAAACTTTTACCTTGTCGAATATTGTAAAGCCTATTTGCAGCACCAAAAGAATAAACCCAATAAACTTTTTAGATTTTCGAGAGTAAATATACCTTTCGATGATTTTGTATCTATCTTGGAACAATGGTTTAAAACAAAATTTGGACTTTCATATTTAGCGGATTTCCATTTGGTCGGCTACGATCTACACACAGGACAAGCGCAATATTACTTGTAGATTCGAGCATCTTCGCTTTCGCTCAACACGGCCACGCTTCCGCTTGGCCATTAACGGCGTTCCCAAAGCAGTAGCTCCGACTTTGGCTCTTGATGGATTAGGTTTTAACATCGGATATTTTAATAAGTTGCTGAATTTGATTAAAAAAACCACAATTAAAATCAATACATTTTTGCTAATTTCATTGTTTTGGTGTGGTATATATTGTATAATTACCCTATCAACTAGGGAGTAAACGCCATGAATACATTTGCTAATTTTGAAATCAATGATCTCGCTTTATTTATTAAAGCCACCGACCTATCCCCTAAAACAAGTTTATCAATTTCATTACTTCACAAGCATGTTGAAAACTTACTTGCTGATGATTTTCCATTAAATGAAGCCCTTTCTAATGGCAAGCAATATGTCAGCCTATTATTGGCGATTGGTGCGATCTACGACCAAGCTAATCTGATTGGTTCAGGTTCATTACCTAACCTTGTTTTAAAGCAAGTTACAGCCGTTCTAGATCAAGTGGAATTACATTCAGTATCTACCACCAATACCCATACTTACGTCCGAAATTTATTGAAAGCGGAAGTTAAAACACTCCTTAAAGCCACTAATGCTTTTAGAGATGGATACCTATCTTCAATCGACTTGTACTCATGCGTACTCAACCATGAAACCATTTTGAATGATCTTTTAGAATTTCAAAACCTTTTAGAATTTCAAAATGCACTCGGATATAGCCACGTTGCTTAATAGGAATAAATCACATGAATTACACCTTAGAGCCGAATGCCGAACCTTACACCTTAGCACCATTGATTAAGGTCAAAGCCGATCTTACGCCTGATGAAAACTCATTAGACTATGATAACTCGATTGGCTTTTATTTATTTTTCATTCCTGTTTATGATCTTAACGATGAAAAACAAGCTGATGCCTCGACAACATACAGTTCAACCAATGGCTACTTAAAATGGGATTATGAAAAGAATGTTCCAACATTCTTTATTGATACCGAAAATTATTGGTTGTGTGGCGATTTAGAAGATGAACTACCTGAAAACTATCCTCAACTCGCCCCACTCGCACACTATGATGAAATTAAGCGATTAACCAATCAAATTTACCTACAAAATAAAGAACAATTTGATGCAATCATCAAATCTTGATCTTTGGGTGCGACAGCACCTTTTGGGCCTTCGCTTACGCTCAATACGACCTCGCTTCCGCTTGGTCATCAACGGCGAGTTCAAAGCGTTGGCTCCGACTTTGGCTCTTGAGGGTGGTGGGTTTAATATCGGTTATCTATATAAGTATCGGTTTTTGATTGGAAAAACTATAAAAAATAACCCATACATTTTTGTGAATTTCATTGTTTTGTTGTGGTATATATTATATAATAATCCTATCAACTAGAGAGGAACACCTTATGTCATGGGGCGCAGTAAATTCAGAAAAAACACTTTTTAGAGGCTGTGTAAGCGTGAACTGTGAGGGGCATGGTGGCATCTTACTGAACGAAAACACCTTTAAAACACATCCATATTTTGCAAAATTACAGCCCATTTCAAACTATATGGAACTGTTTTATGAGCATGGAAAATACGTCTTTGAAGAAGATATTGATGCTTCTGTTGTTTATGCTTGTATGCCAATTGAGGTGGTTTTAGAGCTAGAGCCACACTTAAAAGAAAAAGGGGCTGAATATTGGGAAAATTATTTTCTAAAAGTGGTGCTAGATAATCACCCAACTATTTTTACAGCAATTACAGGTAAAGAGGTTGGTGTCTTTGATTCAAGAAGCTTAAAAGAGCAATATTTTACCGATCACCCTCAAGAGTTATTTTATATTACTGATTTGTATGATGGCTACAATATCCCTGATGGCTTTAGTGTTGTTGTTGTTGAAAAAAACTACCCTTACTCACAACGGTCTGAAAGATACGGCACTTTCCTTATTGCTAATGACTTGGTGGGAAAATTCAGTCTAATGGCAATCCGTAAGGCAACTGTACCGTTTGACATTGCAGTTTTGGATGATGAGGCGTTTTCTGAATTTAAGGTAGATCACACCTTACCAAACTATAAACCTGAAACGATTGAACCAAATGCGTTTTACTCATACAAAAGTCAAGCTATTAAACAAGGCTTACTTGTTTTGGCTTACAACTACACAACCGAACAAAAAGGCATTTTCTTATTTGAACTGAATGCAGGGTTTACACAAGTTACTCGTAAACAATTTGGTGAAGTGACGTTGTTTGAAAAGCCAACAAGTAATGATTATCTATTTCTAAGTATGCCACCCTTGTATTTTTATGAGCGTAATGTAGAAAAAATGGTTGATACCCTCTTAGGCGCAACAAAAGAAAATCCGTTTTCTTGGCCAAAAGCATCATAGTTCAAAGGTTGGCTCAACTTGGGCCAACCTTTTTATGGGCCTTCGCTCACGCTCCGCACGATCTACGCTTCCGCTTGCTCTTTAACGCCGTGTTCAAAGCATCAAGTCCGACTTTAGCTTTACTGTGAAAGGTCAGATACCCTTTATTTTTCATTGTTCGGGACATTGTTGTTTTTATTGATATTTCTAAATCTCTTTAAATTATTGGGTTAAATTGGGTTTATAGTCCTAAAACTATGTTTTATAATGTCTTTAGTCGCTAAGGTTATAGTGACATATCACTTATGTGATTAGATGGCCCCCGACTTGGATAGCAAAAAACAAAAAAAGTGACATATCACTTATGTGATTAGATGGCCATTCATTTTTAAAGCCTGCGATCGTGAATAGTGACATATCACTTATGTGATTAGATGGTATGAAATCTCATAATGATTTGTTAAATCATAGTGACATATCACTTATGTGATTAGATGGTCAAACGCCTACAGTTGTGCTTATGAACTGCGGTGACATATCACTTATGTGATTAGTTGGTTTAACTCAAGATCAACTTCACTGTTTTGTATGTGACATATCACCCATGTGATTAGGTGGTTTATTGTTTTTGAAATAATCTTAACTGATATGTGACATATCACTCATGTGATTAGGTGGAATCGTCTTGTTTGAATATCATTATATCGTTAGTGACACATCACTTATGTGATTAGGTGATTTTAGAAAAGTGTTTCAGGCTTGTAAGGACAGTGACATATCATTTACGTGATTAGGTGAAGTTGAAGCAGAAAGTGGATAGTCCGATGAAGTGACACATCACTTATGTGATTAGGTGAAGGATTTGGGTATTCAATCTTCCAATGTACTTGTGACATATCACTTATGTGATTAGCTGATGATGTGACAGATCACCCATGTGATTAGGTGAACTACTTTTTTGTCATAGTTCACTACTATTAATCAGTAGTGACATATCACCCATGTGATTAGGTGGCAAACGGTTTCAGAGATGATTTGAGGGATTGTATCACCCATGTGATTAAGGCTGTTGCCTAGACTTGATATATTTAATATAAACAAAGACATATCACTCATGTGATTAGATAAAATAATACATACTTTTTTGTGAATTTCATTGTCTTAGTGTGGTATATATTATATAATTGATCTTAAGAAATAACTTAGAGATTGGTTATGAATAACAGTAAACCATCACAGCAAATCAGTGTAAAAAACCTAGAAAAAAACTCTGTTGGCTATTTGCATGAAATTACTCACCCTGCTTTTGGCGGGCTTAAGTGGAATATTACAAGCAGTAGTCACGAAACTATTATTTTTGATGGAATTACGCCAACGCATACTTTTCGATATAAAACTGTACATATAGGAAACTCTGTTCAAAATATATCTAAAGGTTCAGTCCATTCTTTTGATACTAAAACTCACATGGAGTTGGTCATTTCAGATCAGGCTTTTGATGATCTTGCTCTTGCGCCGTTACATGGTCGATATATCCCTTTAAATATCACCTATCGCCCAAAATCAAATAATTTGGTTGAATGCCCTTCTATTCAAGAGCCTTTTAATTATGAACTCTACCATAAGCTTATTATGGATATTTGGGATGATTACATTCAGCGTATAGATGTGCTGCTTGCTAAAATTGAAAATCATATCAATGATGTTCAGAAGTTAAAAAAATCAGACTATGACCATAGTATCCGACTTCTTGAACAACATACAGCCAACTTAGATCATAATTTTTCTTATGTGATTGCAAGAAAATTAATGGATTTAAATGAGCAGAAGCTTGATTTACTTTCGGATGCTGATGCGATTATTACCTCACAACTTTTGAAGCTAGGTATTGCTTCAATTAATGGCCAAGACAATACAATCAAAATTGAAAAAGAGGGTTATATCAATGTCTAATCTAGATAGTCAAAACGTCTTTATCGAAAATCAAGGCGGTGTGGTTACGCATACGCACCCTGCTTTTGCATTAATTAAGGTTACGCCAATACAAATTGATGATGGCATTAATCTACATAATGAGAAGTCCATTAAAAAACAAGTATTAAGCTTTCAAGTTTACCAAGCTAAAGTTGTTGTGGATGGTCTTATTGCTAAAAATGTTCCAACTGAATTAATCTATCAGGGCATCTTATCTCATTCCGAATATCAAAAGTTTATTAGTGGTAAAGGCTTTATCACCCATGATAAAAAGCTAGAAGATGAAAATGTTAATATCAAAGTCCCCCATATCAAAAAAGTTGATCCCGATAGCGAACATCCATTGACTGATAATAGCCCTTTAAATGATGTAATCGGTGGGCTTGAGGCTTCTGTTGCCATGATTAAAGAGGCGAAAGGCAAGAAAGCGGTACGAGCATCTATTCAAGCGTATCGAGATCAAATTAGTAGTGCAAAAGCGGTTATTGCAGACTTAGATCAAAAAACCCAACAGTATGTTGCTGATAAAAAAGAGCAGAATTTTAATCATATTCAAGCTTCTATTCAGAACACAATGCATTCTCTTTTTTCATTGGATTCTGAAAACAACTTAATCAGCAATTCAAACAAGTAACAAAGTAGATCGCTACTTTTGGTAATCTATAGCTAGACCTTAATCTAGCTAAATCTTATAGGTGTAAGTATGTCTGATTATCTTGGCTTTAATGCCCCACAATTTATCAAATCAAACATCTCAATGGATAACGGCTATTGGTTTTTCCGTGTCATGGATGCAAAAGACTTTGAAAAAGCTGTGCAGCTTATCAATGATCCTATTGATGAGGTGCGCCAAGCTGTCGCCCAACATCATAAAACTTTAGCTGAAAAGCTTAAGCATGATCAAAGTGAAAATGTGCGCTTTATGGTTGCAGCTACTTATGCTGATTTAGCTGAACAATTAATATCAGATGCTAGTAGCAAGGTGCGTATTGGTGTAAGTCAGCACATTCACTTGGCAGAAAGAATGCTCACGGATCACGACATTAAAGTTAGAAAAAGTGTGGCCAACCATCCCCGACTTTCTGAAATGCTGATTAGTGATGTTTCTTATGAGGTAAGAGAACAGGTTGCACAACATCCATTCATTGCAGAGAAGCTTATAGCTGATCCTGATCCACGTGTACGAAAAGTTGTAGCCACCCACCCGCATTTAGCTGAAAAGTTATTAAATGATATTAATGAGGTTGTAGCTGTTGCAGCCAAGTATTGCCTTCGAGCAAAGAAAAATGGGTATTAATTGGCTTTATACCCATTTTTAAATAGCTTAAAATATAATCATGTTGATACTTTTCTTGCTCTAAAGTGTAACAATATATTTCTTTTGTTGTAGCTATGGATTCACCTTGTTTTTCTGATAATATTTGTGCTTATTGGTGCATGTTCATGTATTTATTGAATATTTCAAAGGTAAAGCGACACAACCCTTGTCATAAAAAATTTTTACCCCCTCTATGCACCAATTGGCAAAATGTTACATTAATATTAACTCTAACAATTCATTATATATATAATTAATATTATCAAAACATTTAATTAATATTAATAAAACATTATATATTACCTTTTAATTAAACATTCTAATCAGCATATTTTATTAACTCACTTGTGCTGTTAATGCCAAGTCTATTTATAGATCACTGATCAAGTTAATAACTTGGTATTAACTTTATATCTTGATCTTGCAGCGAAATTCTTTCACTATTTTGTCGTATTTCAAGAACTAAGTTATTGATTTATAACAATACGCATTAAAAAAAACGTGTCGTTTTAATGTCGTTTTTAGTGATTATTTTGTCGTTTTTGGCGTAAAAAACGATCAATCCTTTCACTATTTTGTCGTATTTCGAGAGCTAAGTTATTGATTTTACATTGTTCGCATTTTTTTTAATCGTTATTCAGCCAAGCCCATGAACCATATTAAGGTCTTTCACTATTTTGTCGTATTTCGAGAGTTAAGTTATTGATTTATAACAATACACATTAAAAAAAACGTGTCGTTTTAATGTCGTTTTTAGTGATTATTTTGTCGTTTATAATGTATATATAAAGTTTATAATTATACATTTAGCTCCAATTGGATTATCTATTTGGAATGATAATAGTTTTTATTTAGTGTCTTTGAAAGCTAATTTATTATGGTAAAATATCCTGATCTTGATTGCATACTGTTTTGACTTAATAAAACGACTTGACGATTGATGTGGTTGAAAATAGCTGTACTTATCCACAATTTTAACCACTTATCCACAGTTTTGTAATTTTAAGCAATCACTATTTTGTCGTAACTCGTCACTATTTTGTCGGAGTTAAAAAAGTTATCCACACTTATTTTGTCGTAACTCGTCACTATTTTGTCGTATTTCAATTTGTAAATCCATGATAATAAAATAGAAAAACGCTCTGACAATTCTACAAGCTTTTTTCTCTTTTTTTTACAAGAGTGTTCTTTCTTTTATTTTTAATTTTTTTTTGAATATGAATTTATTATCTTGGATTATGAATTTGCTTTTTTTGTTTTTTTGTCTAGAATCAGTATTGCTCGAAAAACGAAATTTGGACACTCAAGCATTTGCTAAGGTATTGCTGAATAAAAAAAATTGGTTGTTAAAAATAAAAAAGACGCAATGTTAGTGGTGTCGTATTGCAAAGCTAAATCTTATTTGCTAGATTAATTGCATTACTTAAATTCTCTAATTTTGACATAATGAATATAGACGCTAAAAAGTCTAAACTTGTTGTAAAACATAATTCTCTTATTGAGGCGAGTTTTAATTTATCACTTGTCGAAAATCGCATAATGTTACTTGCTATCGTTGGGGCAAGAAAACTTCAAGAACTAACCCAAGATACCCCTGTTACCATTAAGGTGAGTGAATACTTACAACAATATCCATCTTCGGGACGTAGCTCATATCTTTATCTACAAGAAGCATCTAAATCTCTATTTGAACGCAAATTTTCTTATCTTCATAGCAATGGTGGTATCGCTGTTGAACGGTGGGTAAACCGATGTATCTACCATGAAGATAAAGGCGAAATTGAGTTGTATTTTGGCTCAACAGTTATCGACATGATTGGCCATATAGAAAAAGACTTCACAAAGTATTTTTTGGAATCTATTTCAGACTTTAAATCTAAATATAGTATTCGTATTTTTGAACTTGCATCTAAATGGGAAAGAATTGGGGAAAGTCCGTTATACACGTTAGAAGATTTCCGAGAAAAGATTGGATTAGAAAAAGACGACTATGATCGGTTTTGTGACCTCAATAGACGAGTTTTAGATATATCCCAAAAAGAAATTAATGCTACTGACAAGATCGACTTTAAAGTTAGCTATCACTTTAAGAAAAGTGGACGCAGCATTGTTGGGATTCAGTTAAAAGTGGAGCCTAAAGTGAAGAAAATGAAAGACCTTAAGCCAATGAAATTAACTGAATCTCAAATTGATTTGTTTGGTGACAAGTTATCCCGAGATGTGGCCTTTCAATCGGATTATATTGCTCACGTTGGTGAAACAACCAAAGATTACGCCCATCGAATCAAAGTTGCGCTAAGAGATCGTGAAAATGTTACTAAGTGGGGTGAGCATTTAGCCCGACTAGGTTTTCGTGCTAAATACATCCCCGAATAGCCCCTCTCGCTCACGCTCGTCACGATCTACGCTTCCGCTAGGTCGTTCACGGCGATTTCAAAGCAGTAATTCCGACTTGGCTATTGAAGTGCTAAATCGAATATCGAGAATTTAAATAAGTTACTGAATTTGATTGGAAAAACTATAAGAAAACCCATACTTTTTTGTGAATTTCGTTGTTTTGGTGTGGTATATATTATATAATGGCATTATCAACTAGAGGATAAATACCATGTCATTATCATATTTTTCTCATATAAATTTTGAATACAAAATCCCAAATGAAGATGCATACCGAGCGCATCTAAACAAGATTTATTCAGACTTATTGATCCCTTCAACGGATGAAGTCAGCTTAGAGAAGCTGATGCCTGACCATGTTGCAAATATAGATAACCTCACTGTTAATTTTGATTCAACGTGTGCTGAAATGCTTGAGTTTCGCTCTAGTGATCCTGTTGAAGATGCTGTCATTGCTCATATTCAAAAACACAAATTAAATGCTGAATACCTACAATATATTTTTGGATATTCGGATGTTTGGGTATCAACATTCGAGGATGGTGATTTGATCTCACAGCGTTACAACCATCCAAATGATTTATGTTGGGTTTCTAGTGTTGCAACCCCTTATTTGCCTATTGATCATCTTAAGTTTGATGATCCGAAATACTGCTACCACCTTGCCCTTGCTTGCGCTTTTTTAATGGATTTGAGCCATGATGAGTATCTTGTATCAGAACATTCGCCAAATAAGAGTTTTATCGCTGTAGCGGGCAAAGAGAAGCCTTTTATCGTGGAGTGGGATCAATCGACAGCTACCGTATCGGTATTAACTCCTGATGATGCTCAATACAGTCTAGTTCTAAAGCAAGATTGGATGATGGATGAACAGATTGACGAGCTTTTAAAGCTTGAGATTTTTGCGTAAAAACCTATACATTTTTGTGAATTTTATTGTCTTGGTGTGGTATATGTTATATAATAGCAAGTAAGCAATGATGCTTATTACCACTAAGAGGAACTCGCAATGAGTAAGAATATTGTTATCCGAAACAAAGTAGCAACCTCACCTTTGCTAAAAAAATCGGGTGTTCATCACTCTGAAACAGCTAAGGCGACCAATCGCAAAAGTCGTAATGATAGCAAGAAAGAACTAAAGTCAATTCGTTGGCTTTAGTTCGCAAAATATCAATTATTTTTAAAAAAACTAGGGTGTTTTATGTTTATTCCACAATTTGATCCAAATATTATTTTTGAAAAATATAAGTTGTCTTTTTTTAACAATGAATCTCTTGTGCTGAATAATCAGGAAAACTTATCTGTTTTGCAGTTTCATCCTAACTTAATTTCCTCTGTGGTTGAGGAAAGTCGTCTGTACCATACCATTGTAAACACCCCAAAGTTTCACCAACTTTTAATTGATCTACGCAGATATTTATCCCCTTTCAATCCATCTTTGGACTTAAACACGCTACTTCTTTCTTTCCTTTCTCATGTGCATAAACAACAACACCTTAGACCAAATGAATTGTACGAATCATTAATTCAGCACAGCAATCAGAAGTCAGGCACTTTTTTTGAAGTTCAAACGGATGATTTTTATATTCACGATGCTTCAAATGTTGATGTGCATCTTCCAAAAGGTACTAGAGGTAAACTTAGCCACTACATTCCAAAAGGTTCATCTGATATTCATGTTTGGTTAAACAATCAACCTAAATTGATATGGGCTGAACGTGCAGCAAATATAGACTTCACCCCTACCCTACCCATTTTTGACTTGGGTTTAGAAGTGCTTAGTGTTCAAAACTACTTTAATGATGGTGATGTGATTTCTTTTGATCTTTATCATCAAGGTTTGGTGATCTTGACTTATAAATTAAAAAACTCTGTAGAGCTTGTTGATCGAAACATGATTATTCATAAGCTAATACCATTTGTGGCTATGTATGTTGAACATCTAAATAAAACACCGCACTACTTAGCTCACACGTTATTAGATTATCTATTGAATGGTTTACATGGTGTGATCCCCTTTTCAGAGTACATAGAAAGCTTGGATAATTAACCGTTATTCGCCCAATTAATTAAAATCCCATTCCTCTTGAGTGGGCTTTTTTTTGGCTGCTGCTACAGGTGCAGCTACTCCCCTTCGCTTTCGCTCCGCACGATCTACGCTCCCGCTAGATCATTCACGGCGTTTTCAGATCAGCGTTCCCGATTTCGGCTCTTAAGGTGCTTGGTTTAATATCGGTTATGCTAATAAATACATGATATTGATCGGAAAAACTTTAAAAAATAATACATACTTTTTTGTGAATTTCATTATCTTGATGCGGTATATATTATATAATGCCATTATCAACTAGAGGAAAACACTATGACTATTTTAACAACGCCGTTTCAAGTTTTAAGCTCAAGTGATGAGCTTGTAAAACAACATAAAGCCAATTTCAAATTTATCTCAAACTTTAAGCCAAGTGATGATGATGAATCATCATGGGTATATTACACTCATAAATCAGTTCTCTTGGGTGCTAATCATCATGTGGCTTCTGAATTTCGCTATGCGATTAATTTAGCAAGCAATCAGCTACGCCGTTGGACAATACAAGAAGAACGTGAAATGGCGAACTATAAGCGTAAATTAGAGCGTAAAGTATCTAGCGGTACTGCTCTTGCTAAAAAAGCAAAAGCTTTGGTCAGCGATTCGTTAAACTCGCTTAATCGTGCAACTCAAAAGGTTGCTTCATCTAATCAATTACAACTGTTCTAAGGTGGGTTAATGGCAAAACAACTTTTGTATGGCTTGGTGGGTGATGTGATTGCTGTCGTAGATCAAGATACGTCAGCAAAAGCCCGAAAAGACTGTTTTCGGGAATCATGCACTAGCGTAATCGTGGCTGATCATACAGATGAGCTTATGCTCCATTGGAATGAACATAAGCCAACTGAACAAAGCATGTTCAAAAACATTTCCTATCAAAAGACCAAATAGGTTGTGGCGGGTTTTCCCGCCTAGCCTACCCTTCGCTTTCGCTCCGCACGATCTACGCTCCCGCTTGATCCCAAAACGCATTCACAGGTTCGGGTTCGGCTTTCATTTTTGTTGGTGCTGCTTAGAATGTACCGTGTATCCAATATTTGAATTTGATTGAATTTTATTTGGTACACTCATTGAAGTTATAAATTACAGTCACTTACGATTAAAAGCGAGAAAGATTTTTTCTAAAGCGAGAAAGATTTTTTCCAATTCTTATAATTTCCTATTTTTTGAATATCTGACCCAAATATGGATTTTAAATAGCCATTTCGGGCTAAAAAACATTAATATATGATTATTAATTAACCAAAGATAGCCTTTAGCGAGAAAGATTTTTTCTAAAGCGAGAAAGATTTTTTCCAATTCTTATAATTTCCTATTTTTTGAATATCTGACCCAAATATGGATTTTAAATAGCCATTTCGGGCTAAAAAACATTAATATATGATTATTAATTAACCAAAGATAGCCTTTAGCGAGAAAGATTTTTTCTAAAGCGAGAAAGATTTTTTCCAATTCTTATAATTTCCTATTTTTTGAATATCTGACCCAAATATGGATTTTAAATAGCCATTTCGGGCTAAAAAACATTAATATATGATTATTAATTAACCAAAGATAGCCTTTAGCGAGAAAGATTTTTTCTAAAGCGAGAAAGATTTTTTCCAATTCTTATAATTTCCTATTTTTTGAATATCTGACCCAAATATGGATTTTAAATAGCCATTTCGGGCTAAAAAACATTAATATATGATTATTAATTAACCAAAGATAGCCTTAAGCGAGAAAGATTTTTTCTAAAGCGAGAAAGATTTTTTCCAATTCTTATAATTTCCTATTTTTTGAATATCTGACCCAAATATGGATTTTAAATAGCCATTTCGGGCTAAAAAACATTAATATATGATTATTAATTAACCAAAGATAGCCTTTAGCGAGAAAGATTTTTTCTAAAGCGAGAAAGATTTTTTCCAATTCTTATAATTTCCTATTTTTTGAATATCTGACCCAAATATGGATTTTAAATAGCCATTTCGGGCTAAAAAAACATTAATATATGATTGTTAATTAACCAAAGATAACCTTTAGCGAGAAAGATTTTTTCTAAAGCGAGAAAGATTTTTTCCGTAATAACTGCTAATTCATTCCCGCTTTTAGTGGAGTTTTAATCCATAACATACTGTAATAAAACTAAAAAAATAAGAAAAGTTGAAAAATTCCTTACCCAAAAATAAAAAAATAAAGAGCTAATTACTTTGGCTGATATTAATTTTTTAATCTCACCCCATGTTCTATAATGTATGTATGTATCGCCGTTTTGGGCGAAACATCACTCACGTGATTAGATGGCATTCCTTCATATATGCTAGACCGCAGAACTATGGTATATCACCCATGTGATTAATAATTGTTGAGGTTCTTGTGAAAATAGAAACATTATTAAACCGATATAAAAATATCCTAACTGATAAATCGAATTTTGGTAATCATTGGGAAATCTATAATAAATTAAGAAAAATAACTTTTGAGCGTGGTACAACTATTCCAAAGGAAGTCACTGTTGAATTATTAAATCTTCTATCCAATCGTATTAGGTATTACCTTCACGAAAACTCTTTTAAGCCACTTTCAGGCTCTAATCTAGATGATTGTACTGACTGTGAGATTATGGGCCTATATCGCATCATTAAGCATGATTCAGATAATCTACCCAAGTTATATCGCAAGGTGTCAGGTAAGTGGGAGCCATGTACAGATCGCAATAATGTGTTTTCAAGTAATTGTTATAAAGATCGGGTTAATGCTGCACTAAACGCTAGTGATGTTGATCTTTTTTTATATGTTGCCCTATTTGATCTTTTGTATCCCCCAAAAGATCAGACGACAACAACGGCGCATAACTTTTACAATGTCTTATCATCCCTATCTACTTTGATTTCTGTCTTTAGAGATAAAATCTTCATCACTTTAACTCGGGAACCTAATGTTTCTTATGAAATCAGTCGCCGTGAAATTTATGATTTTACTAAAACTAAAAGCGACCTGTTTTCCCGACTTACAGATAAGCGGTTAATTGATATTGCTAAGGTGGTCAAATTTAACCTTGATTATAGTGAGGTGCTTGCTGTAGATCGTCAGTACGGCGATAGATTAGATGCCTTAGATCAATGGAAAGCAAAAAGCGTAAATATGTGGGAATGGTTTTGTTGGTATCCTAAATACATCAACTCCCCCGACTTCTTTGATAAGGTACATAGACAATCAAGGTCATTGAGAATATCTAACTCTTTATTTGAGGATGCTTCTTTGAACTTGCAGAAAGAAAGTTTTTCATCGGATGAAGCGTTACAGGCTTGGATTGGAATGCCACGTGCTTTGTTTACTGCATCCTTAAGTGAAGCTGCTGATAGGTACTTCCTGTCGGATTGGTGGCTTACAGCTAAAGATAAAAATATCAATCCAAGAGTAGCTGTACGTTTAGTTGGAATTTTACCCCCTAATTTTTTCAATTCTTATGTTCAATCCTGTGTTCAAAAACGAGAAGATAAAAAGGTCGCTTATATTCCCTTCTTTGATCTGCTGTATAAGGTATTGATACTCGTAGATGATCCTAATTACAAAAGATTTGGCGTTCAGCCAAAGAATTATCCTTTGGCTGATGCCTGTTTTGAACTCGTTAGTTACAACCGTTTTGTATCAAAAGCAGCCGTGAAAAATCTACGTGACCGAGTGAAAATTCTTGAGGATTCTATGGCTACGGTCTTATAGATGTTGGCTCGTAAAGAATAATCTATACATTTTTGTGAATCCTATTGTCTTGGTGTGGTATATATTATATAATGACACTATATTGTTAGGCTGTATGAGTGATATTTCATTCATACAAATATCTATATTGACCAATCAAAGGGGGAACTTGCAATGTTCTATGGAGCAACTTTAACGTCCAATGCTGACAATAAATTCAATCTAACATTCCGTGATTTCCCTGAAATCAATGTGGAAGCTAAAAGTAAGGATAAAGCCCTTGCCCTTGCTAAAGAGCAATTGCTTGAAGCTATTTATATCCATTATTCACGCACTAATGAACTACCTGTTCGTGGGCCTTTAGAGCAAGATGATGTGAAAGTCGTGTTGCCTGTTAGCTTAGATGCTAAGGTAAAATTGATTCAGGAATTGCGTAAATTAGGTTTGAGTAATGCTGAAATGGCTCGTAAATTGGGTGTGAGATACCAAGATGTACAACGCCTATTTGATTTGCGCCATAACACAAAGATCGACCAAATTGCAGATGCATTTGATGTGCTTGGTATTCAATTAGGCATCACACTTTCATCTTAATTTGTTGTCGTGTTATCATTATGGTGATGACTTGGATTATTTACTTGGTTTAGATTCAGCCTGACTAAAAAGTTGGGCTTTTTTTTAAATACAGATTTGCAGTTTATGAAGCACCTAAAACGAATTACACGCTTTATTCTACTTCCATTGGCGATTACGCTAATATTCAACGTCAGTTGCAACGCTGCTGATATGACAATGGATGTGGTTCAGGATTCTATGCGTACTCCTGTTGAATGGCTTGTTACCTTCCTAGAGGGTACAGGTGGGTTGTTCGCAGCTATGTGTGGCCTAGTGATTGGCCTTTATGCTGCTGTAGTTAGTCAATCTCTTTGGCAAGTTGCCTGTAGCCTTGTTTTTGAAATGGTGCTGCATTATATGCCCCCTGCTCTCATGGCTATCTTTGACTTTACGATGTGATCTTCGATCAGCTTTACGTTAAACCTCAAAACTCGCTGAATGCGGGTTTTTTTGTGCCTGTCACACAGGTGCGCTTAAACTTCGCTTTCGCTCGTTACGACCAACGCTCCCGCTTGGTCATTAACGGCGTTCCCAAAGCAGTAGCTCCGACTTTGGCTCTTGCGCCGTGTGATCGAACATTGGTTATCTAAATAAGTGACTGAATTTGATTGAAAAAACTATAAGTAAAGCCTATACATTTTTGTGAATCTTATTGTCTTGGTGTGGTATATATTATATAATAACAACATCAACTAGAGGAAATCACCATGCTTAATATCCAAACTCAAGAAGTACAAAATTGGGATGAAATCTCAAGAAGTGGAACACTATCACATGACTTCATCAATGAAAATTCAGATCACTTGAATTGGAATTTGCTTGTTAAGGCGCAATTTTTACCTGTTGAATTGTTAGAGCAGAATAAAAATAAAATTGATTGGGTATTCCTGTCGGCTTGGGGCAAGCTGACTGATGAACACTACGACAAATTTAAAGATCAATTAAATTGGGTTGAAATCGCAGAGCATCAAAAGCTATCTGAAACTATCATGCGAAAGTATGCTGATATTCTTTCTTGGAGCGTTATTTCAGAAGTACAAGAAATGTCAGAAAGTTTTATGATGCAGTTTGCCGATAAACTCAATTGGGAAGAAGTGTCTTGGGCGAAAAAACTATCTGAAACCTTTATTGAAAAATATGCTGATCGGTTGGATTGGGAGTGCGTAAGCCAATTTCAAAAATTATCAGAAAGCTTTATTGAGAAAGCTTTTAACCGCCTAAATATCACGACTGTTTGCTTTACGCAAAACCTATCCGAAGCCTTTATTGAAAAACATGCTGATCGACTAGATTGGAAAGCAATCTCAAAGCGTCAAACTCTATCCGAAGCCTTCATTGAAAAACATGCTAATCAGGTGGATTGGGAAAATATCTGTCTAAATCAAAAGTTATCCGAAAAGTTTATTGTCAAGCATAGTGATAAAGTGAATTGGCCAATCCTTAGCAGAAGATTAGACCTGTCCGAAGATTATATTGAGCGTCATGTCGATAAGTGGGATTGGCTAAGTATCTCTCGTTACCAAAAATTATCTGAATCATTTATTGAAAAATATGCTGATCGGGTAAATTGGAAGCTTATCGGACTGAATCAAGAGTTATCAGATGGGTTCATTACTAAACATTATATCCGAATGATTAGCTCACCATGATTCATTGCTGTGTATGTATGGATTCGCCGTACATACACAGCTTCCCCAACCGCCCTTCGCTTTCGCTCCCCTCGATCTACGCTCCCGCTAGATCATTAACAGCGATCTCAAAGCGTTGGCTCCGACTTTGGCTCTTGAGGGTGGTGGGTTTAATATCGGTTATCTATATAAGTATCGGTTTTTGATTGGAAAAACTATAAAAAATAACCCATACATTTTTGTGAATTTCATTGTTTTGGTGTGGTATATATTGTATAATCACCATATCAATCAATAGGTTAATTACCATGATCACTAATAAATTATTATTTCCAATTGAAAGTTATATAGACACGATGGATATTTCAGAACCTAACCAACAGGTCGGCACAATTCTGTCTTTTGCAAAACTTGAAATAAATCAAGATCAACAAATTACTCTCACAGGTTTGACCTTTAAAATCTTTGCAGCCCAAGCTGATCCTGTTGCATTTCACAATAATCTATACCTGCAAGAAACAAATATTTTTGTGCCTCTTGATGCGTTTTATAAAAATGGCGTAGTCAGTATTGATCAGAAAACTATGACCGTGCTTAGAAACCATGTTCTTGTCGAGTTGTTGGATACCTTAGATGCCTATACGAATGATGATGAACAAGATTTTATTGCCAATCATCAAGACTTAATTGAAAAATTTAGCGGTGCTTCTTTCCGTGAAATTTATGATCAATTGAATGATCTTGGTGAGATTGAATTATTTGAGCTTCCAAATGTTAGCGATCATTTAGTTACGATATTTGATGTGATCAATTCTGTCGCTAATAACTTTGAAATGTACTTAGACTTTATTACTTCCGCTTCAACAGTCAAGACAATTCTTGAACATAATCGGCCTGAATTTGCATAATCAGCCAAGAGAAGTTGCACCCGCAGCTTCTCTTTTTACACCTACAGGGTTCGCTTGCGCTCTCTAGCCCTATGCTGTCGCTCGGGCATTCACGGCGAGTTCAAAGCGTTGGCTCCGACTTGGGCTTGATGGGTTAGGTTTAAATATCGGGCATTCTAATAAGTTACTGAATTTGATTAAAAAAACTATAAAAATAATCCATACTTTTTTGTGAATTTCCTTGTCTTGGTGTGGTATATATTGTATAATGACAACATCAACTAGGGATTAACACTATGAGTAATTTTGTTTTAAATGTTGCACCTGAATCATTAAAAAACTTTAAGGTTTATGCTACTTCAAAGCCTGACCGTAAAGTTTGGATGAATGGTGAAATCGCCTGAATATTCAAAGCTCAAAAGGCTTTCAATTTCAGGTGAAGTCTAAAGCTATGTTGATTATGCGAAATGAAAGCACGACCAATCAACAAAGTTTAAGCCTAAGCGTTGAAATGTTCCCTGTCGAAGAATGGAAATTATCAGATGATTTTGCTGATAGCGTCCAAGCTCAAGATGAATATTTTGATCTACATACGTTCAATAGTGAGTTGTTGGCAAATATTGAACAGGATTATTTTTTGAAAAATCAATCCACTATTGAACAGCTATATCTATCTACATTCAGTCTTAATTAAGTGTCGGGAGTATTTAACATGCATATCAAAATTGAAAAAGAAAAATTATTGTCAGGCTTAAACTTTGTTATGGGTGCTGTTGAGCGCAGACACACATTAGCGATCTTGGCAAACGTCAAAGTCACCGTTGCCGATGATCAATTGATTTTGGTTGGTAGTGACCTAGAAGTACAGTTGGTTGCTAAAATTCCCCTAAATGGTGAAGTTCTTGCCACAGGTGAAACAACTATCCCTGCTCGTAAGTTATTAGATATTTGTAAGGCTTTACCAAATGATGCCTTAGTTGATCTTAAGTGTGATGAAAAAGAGCATCGTTGCGTTATCAAGTCGGGTAAAAGCCGTTTTTCTTTGGGTACTTTCTCGGCTCAAGATTACCCTTTACTTACTAGCTCTACTGCTCCACAGGTGGCTACTGTTGATGCACATGCACTAAAACGATTATTTACACTTACAAGCCCATCTATGGCTGTTCAAGATGTACGTTTTTATCTTACAGGCACTTTGATTGAATTGTCTGAAAACAATCTGTCAGTAGTCGCTACTGATGGACACCGCCTATCTTTAGGTAAAACTGAAATTCAATATTCAGGCGACCAAACGCAAAGCATTGTACCTCGTAAGGGTGTAAGTGAATTACAGCGTTTATTGGCTTTAGCAGATAGTAAAATTGATCTTTTACTTGGTGCTGATTTGCTTAATGTAAATGTGAATATCCCTTTATCTAAAGCAAATGCAGAAACAATCACGGTTGAATTTACAACCAAGCTGATTGATGGAAAATTCCCTGATTATCGCCGTGTTATCCCACGCAATAACTTATCCGTTATTCTTAACCCTGATGACCTAAAAAGCTCATTAATTCGTGTTGCGACTGTAAGCAATGAAAAATTGCGAGGTATCCGCTTAGTCTTTACACAAGGTTCTTTGCAGTTACGGTCAAATAACACTGAAAATGACGAAGCTGTAGAGGATTTGGCAGTTGAATATAGCGGAAAGGATGTTGAAGTTGCTATTAATGTGCAGTATTTGCTTGATGTATTAAGCGTATTTGGCGGTGCAAGCCTTGAAATGCTGTTAGGTGAGGGTAACGCTGCAATCTTGATTGTAGAGCCAAACAACGACAATGAAAGCTATGTTGTTATGCCAATGCGATTGTAATAAATCGCTTTGCTCCAAAAAAACGCAATCAGATGGTTGCGTTTTTTATTGCATGATACAAAAGATCATGTTGTAAGGCTCATACGTCCATGTATTCGCCTAGCCATTTCAAACTCAAATGCTGTTTTCAATGGTGGGTTGCGATTGTTCCGACCAATCTTGGCTCACATAAAGTTTTTTTAAGGTGATGCAAAAAACCTTTGTGAATGAAAACCGCCTGACATAATTTTCCCCTACTGAATCGGGTTGCCAAGTTGAAGCCCTAGCCTACGGTTGCACCCGCCTAACGCCCCGCAGGGTTCGCTCACGCTCAATACGATCTACGCTCCCGCTTGATCTACAACGGCGATTTCAAAGCATTAGTCCCGACTTTAGCTTTACTGTGAAAAGTCAGATACCCTTTACTTTTCCTAGATCGGGATGTTGTTGTTTTTATTGGGTTTTCTAAATCTTTTTAAACTATTGGGGTAATTGGGGTTTATAGTTCTAAGGCTATGTTTTATAATGTCTTTAGTCGCTAAAGTTCTAGTGATATATCAGTTATGTGATTAGATGGTGCTTCGACTACTTGGTTTGATTTTACGATCAGTGATATATCAGTTATGTGATTAGATGGAAAAATCATATTTTAAAAGACTAAGAATTAACGTGGTATATCACTTATGTGATTAGATGGAAGTAAAACAAAGAGAAGCTATACAAAATCAGTGATATATCACTTATGTGATTAGGTGGATTCTTTCAAATTATGCAATTTTGAAAAAAATTATACATCACCCATGTGATTAAAAATAATCAATACATTTTTGTGAATTTCCTTGTCTTGGTGTGGTATATATTATATAATAACCTTATCAATTAGGGAGTTACACTATGTCTAAAGTTACTTTTGCAAAAATTTTGAATCCTTTTTATATCGCTGAAATTAACGATCTTGTTTTAGATGGTGAAGCCGAAGCAGATTGGGGTGACTTCCAAGCTAAGTTAAAGCTATCTGATAGTGAAGTGGAACGTCTTAATGATGTAAATCCGATTACTAACCTAGAAGCGATTGCACATGATTTTATGGGCCGTAAAATATTCACTATTGCGAGTAATGCCGAAATAACACAAGAAGATGGCGTGTTCTATGTGACCGATATTTTTGGGGAGCAGCACGAAATTAATATTCAAAAATCAACGAATATTACCCTAGATGATGTTTTAAATAATGTTCAAAGCTATAAGACTGATTACCAAGAGCAAGAGCAAGAGCGTCTTGTCTGCATTATCCCTGCTAATTTAGAGTATTTGGAAACTCACGATGTTGATCGTTATGATTTAGCTCAAGAGCAAATTGACAAGCACCAACGAAACCAAACGCTTATAGAGGGTGTGTCGGTAGTGTCTGTTTCTAAACTTTTGTCTATGTTTAATGAAAGTGACCCGAATGATTACTTCTACTTAGAACACCTTTAAAGGAATAGCTATGAGAAATTATAGATTGTTTGAAGTTAAGGTAACTGACTTACGCAACCCGCCTGAAATTGGTGAGCCTAAGTCGTTTTACACCACCATTGATGGGGATAAGGAAGCCTATCAAATTCTAACATCGTCCAAGATCGCAGCACTCTTAAAAGAGAGCGAGTTCGAGTTCGAGAAAGGCGAAATTTTAGGGACTGTCATTGAAATTGAATCAGACCATGAAAAGCCATATCTCATTGTAGGGCATGAGGGTAGCAGTTGCGGAAACATAAAAAGGATTGAGGAATTTGAAATTGAATGGCGTGAGCTAGGCATCTAAATGATGCCTTTTTCAATTAAATTTTCTTTTTCCCCGCCCTCGCTTTCGCTCGACACGACCTCGCTTCCGCTTGGTCATCAACGGCGATCCCAAAGCATCACGCCCGACTTGGTTCTTAAGGTGCTAAATTTAATATCGGTTATCTAAATAAATACCTGAATTTGATTGGGAAAACTATAAAAACAATCCATACATTTTTGTGAATTTTATTGTTTTGGTGTGGTATATATTGTATAATTGAATCAAGATATAACGATTGTTATGAGGTTCTTTATGTTCCATAAGAATAAATATTCACCTGAATTGTCTGTTTTGTTGAAAAAATATCGTAGTCATTTTCAAGGTGATAATGCTCAATGTAGCAGCAATGAAGTGTTTGATGATCTATATCTACATGACTATGGACTAGATGATGATGGAAAATTAAAACCTGAAATCGTTGAACTTCTATATCTGATTAGTGATCGGATTAAATATTATTTGTTTAAAAAGTTTTATACATTTAACAATGCTGATAACTTTCAGGATTGTACGGACTTTACCGTGTTTAATGAATTTAGAATCTATAATAACGACAATTCTGATCTTCCTAGTTTGAAGCAGAAAAACTTTGATTCTTGGGTTGATATTGATGCTAAAAGCAGTCCTTTTGATGGTGATTTCTATAGCATGTTTCGTGGAATGAAAGCTAAGGGCGATTCGTCTTTCCTTGTTATGCTTGCCTTTATGGATATTCTTTACCCCTCTTTGGGAACAACCAAACAAAAAGACTATTCAAAATTAAGATTTACATTTGGTCTTTTATTCGATTCTATAGCATCTATTATTTTCTTTAAAAAACATAGATTCGCTGAATCCTATTCAGACATTCCTACCGACTTTAAAATTAAATATTTTTATGTCCTTAACTTCTACCAAAGATTATATGCGATCATGCGGAAATTGACCTCTAAACGTCTTTTACATGCTGCAACCATATATCACAATAGCTTTTTATCATTTTCGTATGTGAGTGATTTTTATAGCATCGTTGGTAAAGATGGTTTAGATGCTTTAGATGCTTGGAAGTTAGAAAGCACAAATAAATGGCGTTGGCTTTGTCAAAACCCGAAAAATTTAGACAATAGAAGCATGTTTTCTTATAAAAATATGAACAGCAAGGCGTTGGCAATCGGCTCTGCTAATATTTGTGTTGGAAGTGATTGTGTAGCGGGCAACTGTAAGGAAAAAACATTAAATTTTGCATCAAAAAGCGCATTTCAAGCATGGATTAACATGCCCGCAAGTATGTTTAAATCATGCAATTTTAATCAGAATTACCGCTTATTGTTTAGTTATTGGGTGGCTCAATCTAAACAACCTAAGTTAAAATCAACAGTGCTGATTCAGGTTTTTTCGAGCTTATCTAATGACTTTTTTCGTCAGTTTAGAATTGATCTAGAAAAAGGAATTTCGGTGGCGCACTATATTAATATCATTAATGTTTTTTATGAACACGCCTCTAATCTATGGGATGAACATAAAAAGGTTGCTAAGTTCCGTAATGCTTTTAGAGCAAACAACACCATTAATGAAGTTGTTGACTTTTTAAGGTTTATCGAAAATGTTGGTCAAGTTTCAAATAAGGCAACTTTTAAATCTTTACACCGACTTGCTGTTAAATGGCATTTAGAGATTCAGGAAAAAGAGGTGCTTAATGTCAGCAATAAGGACTTTATCACCAAGAAGTTTGCCGAACCTGTTGTTCTAAACAAAATTCAATTTACCCCGATCACTTCACGATTGGAGTTGTTTCAAGAGGGTAAAGATATGCAACATTGTGTGTTTTCGTACTCTACTTTTATTGAGAATACCCAATATATCGTTTTTAAGGTTGAAAGTGAGCATAGTCGGGGTACGCTTGGCGTGACAGTTGATTCCAATAAAAACAAAATTGATTTTAAATTTTCTCAAGCTTTCGGCAAGTACAATGCTGTGTTAGATGATAATACTTTAAAAGCTTGCCATAAATTGATTGCAAACCTGAATAAAAGCCGTGAAATATTATCGTACTTCCAAAGTACCCTGAAAACTGTAGAGGCTGATGCGTATTATGCTTAGTGGGTTCGGTTATAACCCCTAGTGCAGTTCGGTTATAGCCCCCGATAAAGGGGCTTTGCGCTGTCTTGTTTTCGCTTTCGCTCAATACGATCTCGCTACCGCTTGATCGCTAAAAAGCAGTACGCTGTCGCTCCCCCACCCTACGCTTTCGCTCGGGCATAAACGGCGTGGCCAAAAACATCGAGCCGACTAAAAATTTATGGTGAATTGTTAGATGCCTTATATTTTTCCTAGATCGTGTCATTGATTAAAAACATATAAAATACATTAGTTTATAAAAAATATTGTGGTATATATGCTATAATTAACCATGTTTTTTCCATTGGGAATATTATGAAAAAAAGTAATAGTGGTGAGCTTACGGCGGTGGAAAAATGGACTGTGGTTTGGACGTATTTTTTCCCTACAGTATTCTTTTCTTTAGCCTCTGTGTACTTGCTTGCTAGAGGTGAAGAACCTCAAAGCTTTTTCTTAAGTAATATTTTTCTTAACCTGTGCTTTTTGTTGATCCCTTTTTTTTCTGCTGTATGTATGTTTGCAGCCAAATTTCTTAATCGTGACCCAAACCATGTTCGTGAATCAACATCTTGGGGATTGGGCTTACTGTGCTTTTTCTTTCTATTGGTATCTTACACATATCAATACCATCGTTTTGCTGCTGATACGATACAGCTTCCAAAATATATGTTTTCGCTTATATTCCCTATCATTCCATCCTCTTTATGTGGTGCAGCTTTGTTTTTTGCGAGGTTCCGTATCTATGCAAAGAACAATATTAAAGAACATAAAAATCGAATCCTTTGGGTTTGTTTGCTGTTTCCTTTAGCTATGATGATTTGCGCCATGTTTGCAATTTTATACATGGCTGAAATCCTATCCTAAGTGGTAGTAAATTATTAATTTTTAATAAATATATTATTCTTTTGGTGTGGTATATATGTTATAATTTACTTCAAGTTTAAATGGTGCGCTTGTTAAATATGGAACAACAAGATTTTTATCCTAACGCCGTAGATTTTCCTTTAACTGCTGATTTTTTACCAACAGTATTAAAGGATGAGTTTAGATTTTCTGACGCTATGGTTGAGAGAATTAGCGCACGTATTCCTGATGATGTTGTGCATGATCTTCGGTTGAAGTTTTGGACTTCTGCTGAAATGAAAAAGATGCGGAACAAGGCTGATAACTTTACGAAAGCTTTTTCGTATTTTGATTTATGTCGCTCAAGTTATCTTGTAGATATGCTCTCATTGCTGTTGAAGCTGTTGAATGGCTATACGTTAAGTTATCAAGAAAGTAAAAGGATTTTTGGGTATTTGTCATCACACCAAAGGACAGAAGTTCTTTTGATTTTAGGTGACTATACAAGCTCTGAAACATGGATAGAATTATTCTTTAAAGAATGGGAATCGTGCGACACATGCTCTGTTTTCTATAAAGAATTTAACACCCTTTTAGAGCGATATGATTTTGCTGATGTGCGCCAACAATACTTCACAGAGGATGATTGGGAGTTTTTTAACAATTTGCCCGAAACTATTACTGTTTATCGTGGTGCATACCTTAATTGCACTGAAACAGGCTTAAGTTGGACTTTGGATAAGTCTATTGGTCAGAAGTTCTATAATATTGCGGAAAGTAGTTCCAATCGTGGTGTTTCATTTTTAAGAGTGCTTGTTTCAGGTGGGGCAAACTCCTCTTTCTTTAAGAAATATGAGGAAATGATTGAAAATGATCCTTGCCTATGTGAAACGACAATTGATAAAAATAAAACGCTACTTTTCTTGGGCCGTGATGAACAAGAAATTATCATTTTAGAAAAAGATATTGACGATATTAATATTATTTAATGTGTAGCCTTCGTGCTACCGCCGTTTCTTCGCTTTCGCTCCCCACGACCTCGCTTTCGCTTGGCCATTCACAGCGAGTTCAAAGCATCAAGCCCGACTAAAAATCTATGGTGAAACGTCAGATACCCTTTATTTTTCGTGATTCGGGATATTGTTGATTTTTTTTTGCATGTGGTGGTTTAGCTTTTGGCTTAAGCATCCCATTTTCAATAAGTATGGATAATATTTTTCAAGTTTTTTGATTTGAGATAGCTCTTTAACTAATCTCTTTTTCAAATCATCATTAAATTCGCCTGTTTTGGCAAATGTTCCGTAAAATTCATCATCATAAGCCAATAGCTTTGCAAACTTATTGATTTGGAATTTTGATAGGATCGGCTGTTGGTCACTCTTACTTTGAATGGCAGCTTTAAAATCTAAGTCCTCATTTGGTAAAACACATGAAATGACATAGTTCGTGGCTTTGCCATTTTTCTCTATGACTTTTCCTGTTATATCCATTTTTAGTTGTTTTTTGATGTATTGAATGGATTTATCCAAAACCCTAGTTATGAAATCATATTTTCGTGGATAGTTGCTTGATAATAGCTTTTGGAGTTGATCTATCTCAAACTCGATTTCATGTCGTCCATTTTCCTCATTAAAAGCCATATTCTTATTTTTCTGAATATTCTCATAAATTATTACAGCATAAGACTTTAAGCTTGTGCTGTTGCTGTCCATGAGTTTTAGAATGTTCTCAAAGTAATACCAAGTAAACTTATTCATTTCTTGTAGGTATGGAATGAATGGTTTAGGGAAGCCAAAGGATATGACTTGGTTGGTGTAAGTTATATATGCGAAGTAACTAGATAAAACGATTTTGTTTTCACTAGGAATATAGTACCTAAAAACCCGCTTTTGTAAGCGTTCTAGTGCATTAATGATGTTGTGGTAAACCAAACCTGATTTTTTTGCACTTTTAGGCAATCCCCATATATTACAGAAATCGTCCAACTTGATCTCAAAGACTGTATCTGCATCGTATGAATATCGAGCCTCATTTGCTTCTGTGATGCACTTAAAGGCGGTAGCAAGTATTTGTGTTTCAATATGGTTTAACGGTATCTGTGGCGCATTTGGTTGTGTTTCTCTTAATTCCTCTAATACAACAAAAAAATTACTTTTAATAACGAATTTGATTGGCGTGTTTTTAAAGACGTACTTAGCTTGTGGAACCTCTTGTACCGCCCCCTTCTCGTCACGGATGGTTGTGTTCTTATGGATAGGAACAAGCTCTGTACTCTTAGGATCGGCCATAACATCTTCATTGATAATATATTGTTATTCATATTATCAGTTTTTTCCTTTTACTGAATGGTTTTGCGTCATGCTAATCATATAAATTACTGAATGGTTTTGCGTTATGATGCAATCTCATTTAGCATTTTTGCATAAGTTATTGTTTTATATAGATAACCTGTTTTTGGTTTACTGAATGGATTGCGTTATGCCAATCACATAAGTTACTGAATGGTTTTGCGTTATGATGCAATCTCATTTAGCATTTTTGCATAAGTTATTGTTTTATATAAATAACCTGTTTTTGATTTACTGAATGGATTGCGTTATGCCAATCACATAAGTTACTGAATGGTTTTGCGTTATGATGCAATCTCATTTAGCATTTTTGCGTAAGTTATTGTTTTATATAGATAACCTGTTTTTGATTTACTGAATGGATTGCGTTACGCCAATCGAATAAGTTACTGAATGGTTTTGCGTTATGATGCAATCTCATTTAGCATTTTTGCATAAGTTATTGTTTTATATAGATAACCTGTTTTTGATTTACTGAATGGATTGCGTTATGCCAATCGAATAAGTTACTGAATGGTTTTGCGTTATGATGCAATCTCATTTAGTGTATTTACATAAGTTATTGTTTTATATAGATAACCTGTTTTTGGTTTACTGAATGGATTGCGTAAAACTTGTATTTTTTTGAATAACCTGTTGTTGATAAGGTGTTGATAAGTTATTGATAACTAATGTATAAGTGTTTTTTTACTGAATAGAATGCGTTAATTACTGAATGAAATGCGTTAGTTACTGAATGAAATGCGTTAATTGCTGAATAGAATGCGTTAATTGCTGAATTGGTTGCGTTCAAAACATGCGTTTTACTGAATGGATTGCGTTTTAATGTTTAATATTTATTTTTATCTTTATGTATTTAATGATTTTTTTTTGAATAAAAATTGCTGTAACTAATCTTTTATTTTTTAATCATTAATCTCTGAACGATTATTAGTGTTGATAAATAACCTATACTTTTTTGTTAATTTATCTTGTTTAATGTGGTATATATGATATATTAATACTCAGGGTGACAAGCAGTTACCTATCTTATAATCTACCTTAAGGTAAGTGAAAATGACTACAGAAAAAGCCAATTATGCTTCTTTGATTCAAATGGCAAAGTCTAAAGAAAATGAAGATGCAAAGCGTAAAGATATTATTCTCATATAACCCGATATGATTGAGGTTCAAGAGGGATTTAACGTAAGGGTTAGCACTTACGGAAGAAGAATATTGGAATCAGCAAAAAATTATTGATCACGTTAATAACATTGCACATGCATTCCTTAACGGCGATAGCGTTCAACCTATGATTGTTCGCTTTAATCCAAAGACGCAGAAAGCAACACTCTTAGATGGTCATCATCGAACAAAGGGTTAATGAAAAGCTTGGAAATGGGGGCTGATGTATCCCATGTTCAGGTTTTGGAGTTTCGAGGTGATGAAGCGCAGAAGCAACTTGTTATGCTTCAAACATCCAATTCAATTGAACTGACCGCAGTAGAAAAGGCAGAGGTGATTTTTCGCCTACTTCAAGGTGGTTATGAGGTCAGCCAAATTGCTAAGAAAATTGGTAAGTCGGCATCTTATGTGAATAACTTGCTCAAGGTGCATGAGTTGCCGTTAGTTGTTAAGCGAAAAATTCAGCTTGGTGAAACTACTTTGTCTGCTGCATTGATGGAAGCTGATGGAGTTGAAAAAGAGGCTGCACCTAAAAAAACAAAACCTAAAACCCCGACTAAAAAGACTGTTCTTGAATTGATGAATATTGTTTCAGAAAATAAAGAGCCTGATATTACCGATGGTAAAGTTAAAATTGAAATTCCTGTTGAATTATGGGAAAAGTTTATTCTTGTTCAGGAAGAAACTCTAACTGAATCTTAATGGGTTATTTTGTATGAATGATACTGAAATAAATGGTCAGATCATATATAAAGGTTATAGCGGAAATAGTATTTCTTATAAGTTGGTAGTTTGTTTGAAAGGTGGAAAGTATTGCTTAATTTTAAAGAAATTTAAGAGGGCAATGCTTTCCGATAGAGAACGGAAGCTAGGTTTTAAGACAGGAAGAATTTTGCTATTTGAGCGATCTTATTTTTTTAGTAATTTAAGTAAGATTGATTCAACAAGATTTCCATGTCCTGATCTGATAGAAGATTTTTTGGTTAAGAATCTTAAGGCTGACTAGATATTTATTTGATAAGTTTTTGAGTTGTAATCATAATTTATCTGTATTTATTTTTCGTTTGTGGTATATTGTATATGTATTGGTAGGTTGGTATTTATTATTATGACACCTCAAGAATTGATTTTAAAGAAGCTATACCCTGCTTTTAAAGCCGAGTTGGATTTAGAACAGCGTGGTGATGGTATTTGTGAAATATCAGATGAAGTTGTTAAGGATGGGTATGTTGTAACTTCGTCTTATAAACATGAGGGGGTTAATCTTTTTTCAATTGAACCGAGTTGGATTCGGATATTTACTATTCGGTCTTTGAAATTGGTTGGGCTGTCACAAGGTACGTGGGAAAATCCTAAGATATTCCAAAATTTAATTGATTATAAGGGTGCTTATTTCATTCTACCTGTTTCGGATGATCCTTGTGAGTTATGGGTTGGTGGAAGTTATTTTGATAAAGTTTCCCCAAGTGCGCCCTTCATTAAACGTAAATTAGCGGGTGCGGAAGCTTTGGTTCGTTTGCTAGAGGATACTCGCCCTGCTCTTGTTTTGAATAACACCTTACGCAAGGAATTATGGTTAAACAATATGATCATTGGTGATGAAAATCATCTATGCCTTGCTACTGACACAGGTGCTTTGGTTGTTCCTCGTCAGCATTGGAAAGAATTTAAGCAGAGCTTTATTTCTTTAGATAAAAAGGTTCGTAGTGAAGCTTTGGTGATATTACGGTCTTTGAATGATGGTCGATTGAGTAATTATTCTGATCGGGTGCAAAAGTTTTTTTCTGACAATATGGAATTTGCTGTTGTGGCCTCTAAGTTATTACCTCAAGAGCCACAAGCACGTAAATTATGGTTATCGGCTTTGGGTGGGGTTTGATTATGTTGGTTGCTAATCTATTTGCTATTCGTAAAACAAGTAGTGATCTGCATACGAAAGTTTTTGATACGTTAAGAAATGCGGGAATTGCAGAATTTTCTAAAGAGGGTGGTCAAAAAATTATCTTTGCTTCAAAGGAAGAACGGATTGTTGCCCGAGTTGCATGTGAATTGCCTAGCGTAAAAACTATACGTGAAGAATTAGATGTTGCAAAAGGCTCTAGAATTAAGTTCTTACTGACTTTGCCTACAGAAGTAGTACGAGCATACCCTTCTGAACGGAACCGTGAGTTTATGCGATTGAATAATCGGATGCCGAGCTATCGAGAGAGCCACACTACAGTGTTCTATGAAGCTGATAGTCCTGAATACAAAGAGTATGTATTGGGGTTGCTTGGTCGCAATGGTTTGACTGATATTTCAATTGATAGCTTGCTATATCATGCGCCTGTTTATGTATCTAAAAAAAATCGGGTTGTTCATTGTTGTGATGTTGTGGCAACGGCAACTATTTCCGACTTTGAGGTTTTCTCTACGGCTTGGTTTAACGGTGTTGGTCGTTTAAAGACATACGGATTTGGTATGATTCGGGCGGTGGCTATATGAATTATAATCAGTTGATTGATGATGCTTTTTCTAAAGATGGCATTGTTTCTAAATTGGGTGGACGTTATACGAAAGAGCAACATGAATACGCTAACCATGTTTTGATTGGTTTGCTTGGATCGGATTCTACTGCTCTATCAACCCTAGAGGCTGAAACAGGTATCGGTAAAACACTTGGGTACTTAATCCCTTCCCTTTTACTTTTGAATAATGCAATTAATGAGGGGCAAGCTGTTAAGCCAATTGTGATTAGCACCTACACTCGCTCTTTACAACGCCAAATTTTAAAAAGTGACTTTGTTTTTGCATGTAAGATTCTTAATGAGCTTGGGATTGAGAATAGAGCTAAGGCTGCATGTCGATTTGGTCGTAAGGCATTCTTTTCTATTACTCGGGTTAAGCTTGTTTGTGAAAATCTTATTGCTGAAAATCAAGACCCTCAATACAAACAAGAGTTAAAAGAGTTTTATAATATTGTTTCCAATATTTGCTCTGTTGGTTCAGGGTTAATTACTGAATATTTGGAAGATTATTTGGCTTTCCCGAAAGGGGTATCTGATCTTGATATTTGTTTATTACAGGATCAGGATGTGGATAATGATGCCTATAAGGTTCATTTAGAGTTAGCTAAGGATGCTGATTTACTTATTACCAATCACATGACCTTAATTAATCATCATATTTTAGGGTTTGAATCTGATTCTGTTCAGGCTGTTATTTGTGATGAATCACATGAGATATTGGGTATTTGTCAGCAACATTTCAATTATAAACGTCCTTTATTTGAAATAAAAAATTCTATTCAGAAGTGTGCTAGTTTTATTAAAAGTAAATCGTTAATTGCAAAAGCTGTTTCTATTTTTGATGAATGTGTTGTTGATATAAAAGCATCTGATTCTCTGATCTCTAAAGCTGAATTTTGGACTGTTGAATCACATGCTCATCTTATTGAAAAGCATAAAACACACGTTCAAAACGGATTAAATGTTGTTCTTAAAATTGAAAAAGAACTTTCAAAAGTTGAACACCCCGACTTAAAACAACTTAATGCTATTGATGAGCTTAAGTACATTAAGAAAACTCTAACCAATTGGTTGCTCCAAGATGGTTACAGTCAAAGTGCTATTGGTTTTTCTGATGTGCGTAGAAATCCATCTTTAGCAACGATTAATGTCTTTGCAGGTCGTATTTTTGCTAAACGTATATCGCAAATCACGAACAATGTTATTTTAACATCGGCAACTTTGTCTGATGGTCGATTAGACCAAGTTAGCTTTAATACGGTGTGTATTGATTTGGGGTTTAAAGTTCCTGACCTAATTAATCAATGCAAACTCGCCCCTTCTTCTTACGGTGAAATGACCTTTGTTTTATCAGACCCTTCAAACTATCCAATTGATATAGAGGAAGATGAGGTGGTTTTTCAGGATAAATGGCTTAAAAATACCGTAAGTATTATTGAGGCTGCAAAAGCAAAAGGTGGTTCAGTTCTTGTTTTGTGTGCTTCATTTAAAGAGGCTAAAGTTCTTTTTGATAAAATTTCTGATCAGGATTCAGTTTTGTTCCATAAAAAAGGAACAGCACTAAATGAATATGTACCACGCTTTGTTAGTCGGGATGGTAAGGTTCTGATCACACCTTCGGGTTGGGAAGGACTTAGTTTAAGAGATTTAAAAGGTCAGCAATTGATAACCGATATTGTGATCTCTCGGATTCCATTTCCCCCACCAAACAATTTACAAATGCGGGTGATTCAGCAGTACATGGAAAAACAAGGTCGCTCTTATGTTGGGTTGGACTTCTTAAATTCCGCACAAAAAGCTGTTGTGAAGCTTAAACAGGGCTTAGGTCGAGGTTTGCGCTCCCCTACTGATAAAGTTTGTATTTGGTTTGCTGATGGGCGTATGCCTGAAAAGAATAGCAATGTAGGACGCAATAAAATCTTACTAACAGCAATTTCCAAAAGATTTCTAACTAACTATGCAAATGCAGAAGTGTTTGGTGAGGTGAAGAAAGAGGTGTTTTATTTATGAAAAATCTAAAGGTTGTAGTTGAAATACTCTCGCCAATAGTTATGCCGAAATTTCCAATCCATTTGGATGCCTTAATTTATTATGGCGTTGGGTTTGATTTCGATAAGTTGGATCAGGTTTTAGCTAAAGATGATGCTAGTGGTGTGTATCGAGCCTCTGCTATGCAATTCTTGCGGATTGCGGGTGAAACCATTAAGGAAACAGCAGCCGTTCATGCGACACGAACTTATTGGGAAGATTTTAAGCTACCATTTAGTCATAAGGCGGGAACTATCACGGTGAAAGGTGGGCCGTACCGAAAAAAAATGACAAAACGTAATGCTATTTCTACGCAGTATGTTCAGTTTTATGCTGTGGGTGATGCTGAAAAAATTAAATATGTCCTAAGCTCTCTTGGTTTTATTGGCAAATCAAATCAGCAGGGATTTGGTCAGATAGGAAATATTGAAATAGAGGAAGTTGAAAATGATTTTTCATTTTTTGATCAAAATGCTGAATTAGCCCGCATTTTGCCTATTGAAATGGTTGAAACAAATAAATCGTATCTTAAGCAATTTGTTCGATATAAGCCTAGCTATGTACAGAGCGAAAGTGCTGACTGCTTCTTACCTAACTTTAAACTAATCACGGTGAATTAATATGAAAAACATCAAACTAATTGGAACTCTTACTACTGTAACTCCTGTATCTGTTTCTATCCCTGATACAAATGGTATGCCGAAAAATAGCTTTGGTCAGCCTTACATTCCCGCTACTTCTATTCGTGGTTGGTTGCGTTCTAGTGCTTATCATGGAGTTATTGAGCTACTAAACCGCCATGATATAAAACTAAGCGTAGATGAGCATTATATGCTGTCTAAGGGTGTTGATACTGCAAAAGTGGTAACAACAACATCGGGAACAGAAAAAGTCGCTAAAAACAATTCTGTTCGCCAAAATAACCCTGTATTTAGTTTGTATGGTCGTTGGGGCTTGGCGGGTGTATTAAGTGTTGGTAATGCCTTTTCTAAAACAGAAAATGTGTTGGTTACTGTTGGTGCAGGGGTTCGTAATCACCCATTCAATCGTGATGAATCTCTAATTGATTTCGTGAAGCTTGATGAAAAAGACTATCTTACTGATATTCTAAGTGCTGATTCTCAAACATCTGCTGATACTTCTGACTATAAAAAGCAGATTGCCACGTTAAAACGTGAATTAAAAGCAGCAGATTCAGATCGTAAAAAAGAAATCTTTGCTGAAATCGAAAGTGCTGAAAAATCTATTCGTGAAGTAAAAGATGCACGTGTTGGGGCTTCTGAAACAATCCAACGTCCTATTGAGGGATTTGAAGCAATTGATGCCAATGTTGAGTTGAGCCATACTTTTATACTTAAAGACCCATCGGATGATGAATTTCAAGCATTCTTGTGGAGCTTGTATAAAGCAAGTGTAGATTTATCAATTGGTGGTCATGCAAATGTTGGTTGTGGCTTAGTTAATTTTAATTGGGATGTGTATTCATCAAGCTTTGAAAACCCTACCCCGACTATTATTGGTAATATCTCATTAACTCAAGAAAATGGTTTTGTGCTTAATGGAATTGATTTTGACCCGAAAGCGTTTGAAGATCGCATTGTTAGTGGCGATATTAATGTTCGCCAATTTGTTTAATATACATTTAAGCAACATAACTATTGAGTTTGGATATTTACAGTAAATATTTTAATTTAATATAATGGCTTCATTGTTTATAGTTGTTAAACAATGAACCTTAAAGCCTTACCTTAGTGTAAGGCTTTTTTTATTGCTTAAATTATTGATGAGCATGATATAACTCTAAAAATCTATCTCTCTTAGTGTGGTATATATGCGGTATATATGGTATATTTATACTATAGATAATAATGAGGTGTAGCCATGAGCTTAAAAGATGTAGCAATATCTATTTTAAATAGTTTGGGTGGTAAGCGTATTCTCGATATGAAGATTAATGCAAAAGATTATAAGATTAATCTAAAGGAATCCTATATATCTTTTAGTTTTACTTCACGTAATGCCATTAAAGCAAACTATATTAAAATATATATTATTAATAGTAATCTGATCAAAATGCAGCTTTGGCGAAATTATGGTAAAAACAGTAATATGTTGCGTGAAGTTAATAATATTTTGATTGACGAGCTTGCATCATTGTTCCAAAAGGAAACCTTACTTGAGTTGTCAAACCGTTAATTGGCTTTAATTGATTGGTGATTCTATGAGTAATAGTAATAGTGCTTTTTTAATCATTTCCCCTGTTTATCTTGATGTTGTTTTTAATCTATTAAAGCAATGTCATAAGCAATTTGAGCTAATTGATAGCCCGACTAACAACCCAATCTTGCGATCATTGATACACAATGATGTGGTTATTGAGTTTAAGGAAATATTTTTTGGAAGTCTTTTTGAGGAATCCACATTATTGATTTTCAATAAAATTCCACATACTGTTTATTGGTTGGGTGGCGATAATTATCAAAGCGGTACTGTTACATACAAAAGTGATAATTTTGGCTCAATCGTGCGGTGTTGATTTAGTTTAGTATTTTCTTTTCTAGAATTTGTTTTAGGCTTTTATTTAGTTTTTCAGCACTAATATTTAATTCTTTTTTCGTGAAAATATTAAAGACAATATGGCTTCCTAGTGGTGAAAGATTTTTTTCATTCATAATATTTTTAAAATGTTTTATTTTTATTTTCTGATCTTCTAAATCAGTTTGAAATATAATCTCTTGTTCATCCAACTCATTTGTCGCATATACCTTATAGAAAGCATATAAGTAATCATTTAATCCTAATCCAATGTTTTTATTGGGGTTATTTGTGTATTTCTTAAATGATAACAGTGTTTTTAATAGATATAACTTCGTGTGTATGTATTTCCCCAATATAAAAAAACTAAATATAAAAACAGCTACAGAGATAGACATTAGATTAAAATTTTCAAACAATGTGAAAGATATGGCATTAAATGTTATAAATAATATTAATGAAAACAATACATCCAATAATATTAAAAAATATATATCATTTTGTTTTTGATTCATTATGTATTTTAGAGTATTTAAAAAATCCAAGATAAACTACCATTAAAAATAATATTAATTATAACATTTTTATTTGGTTTTTCAGATAAAAACTTGGCTGTTAGAGTACACAAGGTTTTTCGTGGTGCGGTAGCTTGAATAGAATTTGGGATCAGTCCGTTTCTTGCGTACACGCAAGGTTTTTGTGATGCAGCAGCTTGAGCGAAATTGAATATACACCTGTCAAAATTGTTTCTAGCAAAATTTCAACACCCTCACCCTTTTTTATATCGCATCCATTTTTTGCGTACACGCAAGGTTTTGACACTTGGCCATTGAAGCCCGATTTTTCTGTTGGTCTAATTTCTTGCGTACACGCAAGTTTTTGTGATGCAGCAGCTTGAACGAAATCGAATAAACGACTGTCAAAACTGCTTTGAATGAAATTTGAGATCAGTCCATTTCTTGCGTACACGCAAGGTTTTTGCACTTGGCTATTGAAGCCCGATTTTTCTGTTGGTCTAATTTCTTGCGTACACGCAAGTTTTTGTGATTCAGCAGCTTGAACGAAATTGAATGAATGATTGTCAAAACTGCTTTGAACGGAATTTGAGATCAGTCCATTTCTTGCGTACACGCAAGGTTTTTGTGATGCAGCAGCTTGAACAAAATTGAATGAATGACTGTCAGAACTGCTTTAAACGGAATTTGGGATCAGTCCATTTCTTGCGTACACGCAAGGTTTTGACGCTTGGCCATTGGAACCCAAGCTAGGATTTTCTTGCGTACACGCAAGGTTTTTGCACTTGGCTATTGAAGCCCGATTTTTCTGTT
>NZ_JBPKBJ010000013.1:0-58652 GCF_051390655.1 Acinetobacter sp. P1(2025) | reverse complement strand
ATAAATGGGTAGAGTACAGGTTGCTGTAGAAGCATGTTTAATTCGTCTAATCACAGATACTTTATAAAGCATTTTAATACTTTTTTGAATCTGTCAATGCGTAAGTCCTAAATATTTAAAATACGCTGTTTTGCATTACTGAGATCAGCGGTATGCGGTTTTGTTTGGCTATATTTTGAGATTAGCCAAGCAATCGTCGATAAGAACAAGGTTTGTTTGAGCAAGGTATTGCTCGGTTGCTCTAACAAATCAAATAGTAATCGTAATTGCTGTGCCAAACCTTCGTCATGCAACACGGCTTCTCTAAACCACGGTGCTGTGCCATGAATAGTCGTGACATCACGCGTCAGTTCATGGAAAATTTCTGGAGTTGGATAAATTGCTCGATAACGCCAGCCCGTTTCTACTGCAGATGAGCCAGTATGTACTTCATCAGCATTCACCAAAATAATATCGCCTTGTGGTGCGACATGATTGCCCCCTGTACGATAAAAACGTTGCGCACCCTCTTCAATCACACCGATACAAAATCCTTCATGAACATGTCGCGAGAACTCCTGCTGAAAGTAACTGGCTTTCAACATTTCTAAACCACCGAGTTCTTCGAGGTGTAAATAATCGACTTGTTCACGAGGTCTGCGTGACATCACGACCTCCATTGCAGTGTAGGTATCAGCTCAGGTTAGCTCGATTTGATGAAATTTATAGAATAAAATTGCTGTTTTATATTTCATAATCTATTTACAACTTTATTAAATCATTTCTAACTACAAACAAAAAAACCTTCCCGAAGGAAGGTTTTTTTAACAGATTAGCTTATTTAGAGCCTTTAATCCCTGCTTGTAATAACAAGGCACCTAAACCACCGATTTTTTGCTCTTGCGGTTTTTCAGCTTTTGGCTTGTTATTTTGCGGACGCTTAAAGTCACCCTCTTTACGTGGAGGACGTTGACCTTGAGGCTTACGTTCTGAACGTTCAGTACGCTCTTGCTGTGGGCGCTGCTGCTGACGTGGTGCTTTAGCAGGTGCAGAACCTTCAGCACGCATACTCAAGTTCACACGATTACGTTCAACATCAACTTGCATCACACGAACTTGCACGATCTGACCTGGTTTCACAACTTTGTGTGGGTCAGAAACGAATTCATTTGCAAGTTCAGAGATATGCACTAAACCATCTTGGTGTACACCTACGTCCACGAATGCACCGAAGTTGGTTACATTGGTTACAACGCCTTCAAGCTGCATCCCCTCTGTGAGTTGTGCAACTTCGGTAATGTCTTCACGGAACTTCGCTGTGCGGAACTCTGGACGAGGATCACGACCTGGTTTTTCCAATTCTGCTAAAACGTCTTGAATCGTCGGCAAACCGAATTTGTCATCGACAAATTCCTCTGCTTTTACTTGGCGAATAATTTCTGTATTACCAATGATGTCTTTTACAGTTGTTGCTTTTGCGGCAACAATTTTCTCAACCAAGCCATAACTTTCAGGGTGAACAGCAGATGCATCTAATGGCTCAGAACCATCTTGAACACGTAAGAAACCAGCTGATTGTTCAAAAGTACGCTCGCCTAAACGTGGAACTTTCTTCAATGCTTGACGATTATCAAAACGTCCATTTTCTTTGCGGTATTCAACGATTTGTTGTGCAATCGCTTTGTTTAAACCTGCGATATAAGCCAAGATCGCTGGAGATGCTGTATTGACATCCACACCCACCGCGTTCACACAGTCTTCAACAACTGCATCTAGTGTTTTTGCTAAACCTGTTTGGTTTACATCGTGTTGGTACTGACCTACACCAATTGATTTTGGATCAATTTTTACAAGCTCTGCTAATGGATCTTGTAAACGACGAGCGATTGAAACGGCTCCACGAATAGATACATCAAGCTCTGGAAGTTCTTGTGCAGCCAATTCACTTGCAGAATAAACAGATGCACCTGCTTCACTCACAGTGATACGTGTTAATTTCAGATCCGTATTTGCCGCCATCATTTCAGCAACAACAGCTTCTGTTTCACGGCTTGCTGTTCCATTACCAATCGCAATAAGTTCCACGTGGAACTCTCTGCATAAACGCGCAAGCTCTGCAATCGAACCTTCTTTATCTTCTTTCGGTGCAAATGGATAGATCGTGCTATGTGCAAGGACATCACCAGCTTCACTAATCACTGCCAGTTTTACTCCTGTACGAATACCAGGATCAACACCTAAAGTAACGCGTCCACCTGCTGGTGCAGATAGAAGTAAATGACGCAAGTTCTCTGCAAATACATCCATTGCTTCAGCTTCAGCAGATAGACGCTTATCTGTTAGTAATGAGTGTTCAATCTGTGGACGAATCTTACCTAGCCAGAATAATTTTGCAGTTTGCTTTAAATAATCTTGACGGCTCTGTGGTTGTACTTGGTCTAAGTTGTATTCAGTTTCAATACGCGCCAATGGTGCATCATCTTCACCATCCACTTTTAAACCTAATACATTTTCTTGACGACCACGTAGCATCGCTAACAAACGGTGTGAAGGAACTTTGTTTAAGTTTTCAGAGAACTCAAAGTAATCACGGAATTTCTTACCAACTTCTTTTTTCTCTTCAGATGCCACAGCACTTTTTAGCACAGCAGTTTTAGAAAAAGTTTGTTTTAATTCAGTGGTTAACGCAATATTTTGCGCCCAATCATCAATTAAAATATGCTGAATCGCATCCAACTGACTTTCAAGATCTGGGTAATCTTCATGGCTGAAGCCTGATAATGCTTCTGTAAGATCAACTTGTTCAGCAAAAATCTTTTCTGCGATCGGCCCTAAACCCGCTTCTTTCGCTTTGAAAGATTTGCTTGTGCGTTTTGGACGATACGGCGCATAAATTTCTTCTAATGCATTTTTGGTTTCAGCCGCATTTACACGTGCAAGTAAATCATCACTTAACTTATCTTGTTCTTGTAAAGATTGAATCACTTTCTCACGACGTTCGTACAAATCACGTAGGTAAGCCAAACGTGTGTCGAGTTGACGCAATTGAGTATCGTCTAAGCCTTGCGTGACTTCTTTACGGTAACGTGCAATAAAGGGAACACTGGCGCCTTCATCAATTAAACGAATAGCAGCTTCTACTTGGTTTGGACGTACGGCAAGTTCATTTGCCAACTGCTGAACTAAGTCAGTCATCGTGATTGATTCCACAAGGGTTAATTCTAAAAGCACTGATTATAAAGTCCACGGCTATAAAATCCACCATTGTTTTTTTGAAAATTTTACGAGTAGATTATGCAAATTGATCAATGTTTCTAAAATCCCAAGATTTTTTCAGCTAAATATTGAAAAATAGATTGATTGTCATAATTTTACCTGTATATGTTTGGTATCTATCTCTTGATTTTATTGGCAATATTTGTTGCTTTATAACATAGCCAAACCTGTGCAATGAATCGTATACTGCCTGACATTGCATAATTACGATGACAATAAACGATAAAGGAGCACATCATGAGTTTAGTTGTACCTGCTGAATCGACGGAAACCGTACACCATGAGACAGACCGAGTCGAACGCATTTTAGTGGTCGATGACGATGTGCGTTTGCGTACGCTTTTGCAACGATTTTTAGAAGATAAAGGTTTTGTAGTCAAAACTGCTCATGACGCGACACAAATGGATCGTTTATTACAACGTGAATTGTTTTCGTTGATCGTTCTTGATTTCATGCTTCCTGTCGAAGATGGCTTAAGTATTTGTCGCAGATTACGTCAATCTAATATTGATACTCCAATTATCATGTTGACGGCACGTGGAAGTGACTCTGATCGCATTGCAGGTTTGGAAGCTGGCGCAGACGATTATTTACCGAAACCATTTAACCCAAATGAACTTTTAGCTCGTATTCGTGCTGTATTACGTCGCCAAGTGCGTGAAGTACCGGGTGCACCGAGTCAACAAGTTGAAGTTGTTAGCTTTGGACCATGGTCTTTAGATCTTTCAACTCGTACACTTACTCGCGAAGGTCAAGTTGTGACTTTGACGACTGGTGAATTTGCTGTATTAAAAGCACTGGTTCAGCATCCACGTGAACCTTTGACCCGCGATAAATTGATGAATTTAGCACGTGGTCGTGAATGGGGTGCAATGGAGCGTTCGATTGATGTTCAAGTGTCTCGTTTACGCCGTTTGATCGAAGACAACCCTGCCCGCGCTCGTTATATTCAAACTGTTTGGGGTGTAGGCTATGTTTTTGTTCCAGATGGTGCTGAGTAAGTTCAGGAATTTCAACGTTGAAACTGGAACCCATTGACCCTCAAGCTTTTACTGAGTTTGTATCTTACTCTGAACGACCACGTACCAAGTGGGAACGTTTCTTAGATAAGATCAAACCACGTTCCGCTGCGATGCGTACCACTATTTTGGTACTGTTCACCGTATTCTTCAGCTTATTTATGTCTTTGTGGTTCTTCTGGCGAACTTTGTATTTGCCAGAATTACAACAACACGCACGCTATCTCGCTATTGAATTAGAGCTGGTCAATAATCCTGATATTCGAATTTTGCATCGTGATACAGAAGTCGATATTGATACGTGGTTAAAAAACCGTATCGGTATCGAATACATCACTGATCCGAAAGAATTTCCAAAGATTGAAGACAAATTTCTAGCTGAATTATTTACTGATGAAATCGAAGCCAAACTTGCCAAAGAGTTAGGTGTTGATAACGTCACCGTTTATTTTAAATTTAAACCGATTCCACGTATCTGGATTCAAACTCCAGAGATGAATGGTAACTGGGTGCGTGAACCACTAAAAACCTATACCAATTACAGTGTTGAGCTGATTGCAACATGGTTATTTGGTGTACCGATCTTATCTTCAATTATTATTCTAACCTTGGTTCGCCAAATGAATCGTCCATTGCGTCGATTACAAAATGCCGCCAATAGTTATAGTAAAACAGGTAAAGCACCTTATTTAGATACTAATCACGGACCTTTAGAAATTCGTCAGGTGAACCAAGCTTTTAACCATATGGTTTATACGCTTGAACAAACTGAGCGAGACCGTCAAATTATGTTGGCTGGGATTTCTCACGATTTGCGTACACCATTGACGCGTATTCGTCTCACTGCAGAAATGCTACCCGATGAATTCTTTCGTGAAGGTCTAATTTATGATGTTGATGATATGGATGCGATTCTCAACCAATTCATTTCGTACATGCGTGATGGATCGGATGAAGAACTTACTGATACCAATATCAACACGTTGCTGCAAGAACTCGTCATTCAATTCAAACCATTAGATATACGTTTTGAAATGCAGGATTTACCTATTATTCCTGCACGAAGTCTCTCTTTAAAGCGTCTGATCGCCAATTTAATCAATAATGCGAAACGCTATGGTGCTGAACCCATTGAACTTTCTGCAAGTCATGTAGACGAACACATCCTCATCACTGTTGCTGATCATGGTGAAGGTATCCCACCCGATCAAGTTGAAGAACTCATGCAACCCTTTGTACGTGGTAATTCAGCACGCACTGTTCAAGGTAGCGGACTTGGCCTTGCAATCGTAAAACGTATTGTGGATATTCATCAGGGTAAAATTAGCATTCGCAATCGTGAGCAAGGTGGCTTAGAAGTTGTGATCTCTTTACCAATCGTGACCCCTCATGTTGAAGAGACTGAGAAAAATACGATTAGCAAGATTAAACAAACACTTAGTGAACACTTCTAATTCAATACGAGACCAGTCAAAAATGTCTCGTATTTTTCCTCGCAAATCATCTTCTATTTCACATATTAGACCTTAGCCTTAGTCCAATTCCCTTTTGCTTTTTTAGCGCTAAAATCCATATCTAATGAAAAAGCAATATTGAGAATGGATGATGTCTTTAAGTCGTATTCGCCTTGCGTCTCTACACGACAAAGTGATGAGTGCAGAACAGGCTGCTCGCTTTATTGAAAATGATATGACGGTTGGTATGAGCGGATTTACTCGTGCAGGAGAGGCAAAAGCTGTTCCTCAAGCACTGGTTGAACAAGCCAAAAAAAATCCGTTAAAAATCACGTTAATTACTGGTGCAAGTCTCGGAAATGACTTAGACAAACAACTGACGGAAGCAGGTGTACTTGCGCGCCGCATGCCATTCCAAGTTGACAATACCTTACGTCGTGCAATTAATAACGGCGAAGTGATGTTTATTGACCAACATTTATCTGAAACCGTTGAACAAATGCGTAATCAGCAGCTCAAACGTCCAGATGTAGCTGTGATTGAAGCGGTCGCTATCACTGAAGATGGTCACATTGTTCCAACAACATCCGTTGGTAACTCTGCAAGCTTTGCAATTTTCGCGGAAAAAGTGATTGTAGAAATCAACACATCACTCAGCGAAAACTTTGAAGGCTTACACGATATTTACATACCAACCTATCGTCCAACGCGTACACCACTGCCTTTAACTCAAGTGGATGATCGTATCGGCTCTACTGCGATTCCAATCGATCCTGCAAAAATCGTCGGCATCGTGTTCAATGATACAGCTGACTCACCTTCAACAGTGACAGCGCCAGATGATGAGACTCAAGGCATTGCGAATCATTTGATTGCATTTTTTGAGAAAGAAGTTGCTGCTGGTCGTTTAGCGAAAAACTTAGGTCCTTTACAAGCGGGTATTGGTTCTATTGCAAACGCTGTTCTCACTGGTTTGAAAGATTCAAACTTCGAAGATCTTGTGATGTACTCTGAAGTACTTCAAGACTGTACGTTTGAGTTGATCGATGCAGGTAAAATGAAGTTTGCTTCTGGTAGCTCAATTACACTTTCAGCTCAGTGTGGCGAGCGTGTATTTGGCAATCTAGAGCACTACAAAGATAAATTAGTCTTACGTCCACAAGAAATTTCAAATCACCCTGAAATTGTGCGTCGCTTAGGTATTATTGGGATCAACACTGCCCTTGAATTTGATATTTATGGCAACGTAAACTCAACTCACGTTTGTGGTACCAAGATGATGAATGGTATCGGTGGATCAGGTGATTTCGCACGTAATGCGCACTTGGCAATCTTTGTCACCAAGTCAATCGCAAAAGGTGGGGATATTTCTTCGATCGTGCCAATGGTGAGCCATGTTGATCACTGTGAACATGATGTTGATATTCTAGTAACAGAACAAGGCTTGGCTGACCTTCGTGGTTTAGCACCGCGTGAGCGTGCACGTGTGATTATCGATAATTGTGTACACCCACTCTACCAAGCCGCATTAAACGATTATTTTGATCGTTCATGTGAGCGTGGTGGACATACACCTCATATTCTTCGTGAAGCATTGTCATGGCATGCAAATTTTGAAGAAACAGGTCATATGCTATCGAACGGTTCTTTAGCTAAAACAGCTTAAATTTCCCTTGTAGCAAATAAAAGGCTGAATCTGTTGATTCAGCCTTTTTCTATTTAGAACTTCACACCGTAAGATATACCTAAGATATGTTGATCCATTTCTAGATTTGCCTCACCCCCACCAAATGCTGTCGGGATAGACTGATTGCCTTTTACGGTTTCTTTTAAACCATAGGTATAGGCAACACTTAACTCTTGCGCTCGGTCAATATCCCACGTCGCACCTAGACTAACATGATCTTTAATCACACCTGGTGCTAGAATATTTAAGAAAGTCTGATCTTGTGGGATAGGCTGATCATTATGGCTATAACCAGCACGCACTGTGAGTTGTGGATTGACTTGATAGCTTGCTCCCAACTTATAGACGTTAATATCTTTCCAGCCGAAACCCTGTCCCTTTTCTGATCCGAAAGTATTCCCTTGCATCACTGAAGCTAAACTAAAAGGATTACCGACCGAATCAACATCCGAATAATTGATTCGCTGTACATCCGCTAATACAGTCAAAGCAGGGGTTAACTTGAAGCTCGCTCCAATCCCGTAACTCTCAGGAACATCAAAATCACCCGATTCAGCAAATAAACCGCGATACTTATCAAATTTATCTGCATCAATTTTTGACGCATAGTTTGCTCCGACAGTAACGACATCATTTAATTTCGCACTCCAGCCCACTCGTACCCCAATCCCTGTAGCAGAGTCTTTACCTTTATTGCTTAGATTTTTTCCATCATTTGAAAATGGGGCAAAACCAGAAATTCCTTTCGCTTCAAAACGTTGATAAAGAAAATTTGTCGCAATCCCGATTGATTGATTTTCACTATAGCGCCATGCAACCGTTGGAGAGACAAATACTTGAGATAAATCAACACCCGCTTCGTCTGTATTACCAAATGCAGCATAAGGATTGCGTTTATAGGTCGTATTCATACCACCATTGCCATAAATCGCTAGACCTAAAGCAACGGTATCATTTACTTTCTTATTGATCGCAAATTCAGGCAGTACAAAGTATTCACGACCATTACCACTGTATTGTCCATTGGCACCTGCTAAGTTACCCTCAATCTCAGCTGAGCGTTTAGGATTAAATAGGGTCGCACCAACATCTACACGGCTATCAATCCAGCTCAAACCTGATGGATTACTCGCTATAGTGAGCGCATCGTTAAATGAAGCAATAGAGGCACCAGCTTGACCTTGGGCTTTCACGCCATAACCATGCATAAAATAGCCCGTTGTCGCAGATGCGTGCTGTGCTATACCCGATAAAAGAACAACTGGAAGAGCTACCCCGATAAACTTTTGCATAACTTATCTTCAACAAAAATAATATATTCGCAAGTATATTGTTTTTGTTTTATTCATATAACTAAGTAAAATTGAGATGCATATTCTTTTTATTCATAAAGAGTTTTTAATATAGAACTTAGAAAGACTTAAATATGAATTACGCATAATTTAACCCATAAAAAAACCCCAAACTTTAGTTTGGGGTTTTTGAATATGGTGGCGTGACCCAGGATCGAACTGGGGACACACGGATTTTCAATCCGTTGCTCTACCTACTGAGCTATCGCGCCAATGGCGTGTATTAAGCCGTATCTACAGCAAATAGTCAACAATTATCCTGAGCTTTTGATTTGATTGCCCATTTTTCAGGCAAAAAAATCCAGATAAAAAAAATCCCTGATGGGATCAGGGATTGAAATTTCGAATCTATGGTGGCGTGACCCAGGATCGAACTGGGGACACACGGATTTTCAATCCGTTGCTCTACCTACTGAGCTATCGCGCCAAAGTGGGCGTATTAAACAATGTTTGTCAAAATCCGTCAAGTTAATTTAAGGATTTTTAGATTAAGTGTTTAATTTAACTCCAATTAGACCCCATATTTAGCTCGCGATTAGATTTTTCCAAGATGTGATAGACAACGATGAATCGCGCCACATCCAGGTTCAAACTGTTTTACGCCCTGCTCTTCCTCGATACGGCAAACCTCCTCAACGAGGCGTTCTGCCACACCACGACCGCGATTGGATGGATGTACAACAATATATTCCAAAACACGGCTTTCACCTTGTCCTGTGACCCAGATTGCACCTATAATTTTGGTGTTAAATTCAGCGGTATAAACTGTGGTATATTGCTGTAGATCTTGTTCAAGTTGCTGCATTGCATCTTGCCCATCACCAAACTCTGGACTGGTGTCATAAAGTCGCTCTAGCTGGGTACGAATTCCTAGATTTTCTAGTGAACTGTAAGCATGTACGGTAATAGGCATTGATTAACCCTCCTGAGCAAACTATGATGCTGTCACTTTTTCGTCACAGCGAAACTTTGGTTTTTAATTCAATCATTTTTGACGTTTTTTGAGGAACGTGTCCATGACGCAACGTATCAGTGAAGTGGTAAGAAATACCAACGAAACAAAAATTCGAGTTCGTCTCAATCTCGATGGTACTGGTCAAGGCACACTCAACACTGGAGTTCCATTTTTAGACCATATGATTGATCAAATCAAGCGCCATGGTCTATTTGATATCGATATTCATTGCGATGGTGACTTGGAAATCGATGATCACCATACCGTCGAAGACTGTGGAATCACCTTGGGACAAGCCTTTGCGCAAGCTTTAGGCGATAAAAAGGGCTTACGTCGTTACGGTCATTTTTATGCACCACTCGATGAAGCACTTTCTCGTGTTGTCGTTGATCTCTCTGGTCGTCCAGGCTTGTTTATGGATATTCCATTCACACGTGCCCGTATCGGAACATTCGATGTCGATTTATTTTCAGAATTTTTCCAAGGTTTTGTCAACCATGCGTTGATGACCTTACATATCGACAATTTAAAAGGCAAAAATAGCCATCACCAGATCGAAAGTGTATTCAAAGCTTTGGCACGTGCTTTACGTATGGCGTGTGAGGTTGATCCTCGTGCCGAAGGCATGATTGCATCAACGAAAGGTAGCTTGTAATGACGCGTATTGCTTTACTTGATTATGGCATGGGCAACTTACACTCAGCAGCCAAAGCGCTAGAGCATGTAGGTGCAACAGTTGATGTGACTAACGATCCTAAGCTGATTGCCAAAGCGGATAAAATCGTGTTCCCAGGCGTAGGTGCCATGCGTGACTGTATGCAAGGCATGCATGAGGCAGGAATTGATGAAGTCGTTCGTCAAGCGGCTTTTAACAAACCTGTACTCGCGATTTGTGTTGGTATGCAAGCATTGCTACAAAGCTCTGAAGAGAATGGTGGCGTAGAAGCTTTGGGTATTTTTGAGGGTGTAGTCAAACACTTCCCTGAAATTCCGAATTTAAAAGTTCCGCACATGGGTTGGAACCAAGTACATCAACTTGATCCAAGTCATCCAATGTGGAACAACATCGAGCAAGATGCTCGTTTTTATTTCGTACATAGTTACTATGTAGAACCAAAAGATTCTACAGTTACAGCAGCAACTTGTGATTATGGTGTGAACTTCTGTACCGCGATTCACAAAGACAATTTATTCGCGACCCAATTCCATCCAGAGAAAAGTCATACTGCTGGTTTACAGTTGTTAAAAAACTTTGTGGAATGGAAAATCTAAGCATTTGAACAAGTTTAGTTCCTGATAATAAAGCCAATTTTAAATTGGCTTTATTTTTTTAATTGCCTTATCTATTTATTTCTCATTATTTTTTGCATATCATGCAAACACTTTGAATAAAAATCAAACAACAGATAATTTCAAAATTAAATTTAAAAATCAGAGACTACAGGAAAATAATATGTCTTCTCAGCTTCAAACAAATGATTCAGGTTTTAGTGCAAATGGGCGTTTTGGCAGACTCTCTTACTTAGGCTGGAATATGTTACTCGTGGTCTTCGTATTCATTTTAGGTATTATCGCAGCGTTTTTTGTTCCAGCTTTGAGTCCTTCAACGACAAGTTCATCGATGTATGTATTTGGTGGACTCTTTATCATTGTTTACATTGCAATGATCTACTTCAGCTTTGTTTTCTCAATCCGCCGTTTACATGATCGCAATCAAACAGGTTGGTTGTCATTAGTGATGATTATTCCACTCATCAACTTCTTATTTTTTATTTACTTGAGTTGTGCAAAGGGTGATGAAAATGCAAATAACTATGGCTCACCTCGTATTACTCAGGGTTGGGAAAAAGTCTTAGCTTGGATATACATTATTATTCTTCCACTCTGCATTTTAGCCATGGCTGCGTCCTCAATTACTGCTTACCAAAACTATATTCAAAAAAGCCAACAGCTCCAGATGGAACAAATGAATAGATATGCAAAATAAACCAAGTCTATTTTTCAAAGCCAAGTGGGAAAACTTGGCTTTTTCATTTGATCAAAACGGTTTAAGCTGAGTGAAACGATTTGAGCTCATTTCATGGAAATGCAACAACAAACTGCGCTTTTAAGCAAAGAACAAATACGCACCTTCCCTGCATTTCAAAACTTAAATCCAGATCGAATTTATGTCATCCAAACACTTGATCAGTGTTTACAAGTTGAAGCTGAGCTTGAATCTGTGCAAGTGTTCGGCTTTGACACAGAATCCAAACCAACCTTCAAAGTCGGTGAAAAATCAACAGGCCCTCACCTTATCCAGTTGTCTAGCTTGGAAAATGCTTATCTTTTTCAGGTGAATCCAGAAATATTGGCTTTCTTAAAACCTATTTTAGAAAATGAACAACAACTCAAAGTTGGTTTTGGTTTAAAAAATGATGCCAGTGGTTTTAGACGCAAAGGGATTGATCCAAACGGTCTGATTGATTTAGCAAAATGCTTTTCAAATTTTGGATATAACACCCAAGTCGGTGTACAAACGGCAATTGCTTTATTATTTCAGCGTTATTTTCCTAAAAGTAAAAAAATTAGCACCTCTAACTGGTCTGTTAAACAACTCAGCCCTCAACAAATCAATTATGCTGCGGCAGATGCTTATGCCGCGCGTATTATTTTTGAATATCTCTACCGGCATCAAAGTTTCACGTCACCACTTCAACAACAAATCGAAAGAATACTCACAGGTTCTCAATCCAAGACTTAGAGATTGATCAATACTTTGTTAATATGTAGCCAATTTTAATTTACGATGAAGCTAGGAGCGAAAGCATGCTAATCATCCCTGCAATTGACCTGAAAGATGGTAAATGTGTACGTTTAAAACAAGGACGCATGGAAGACGATACTGTTTTCTCTGATGATCCTGTGGCAACTGCACAACATTGGGTTGATGAAGGCGCACGTCGTTTACATTTAGTTGATTTAAATGGTGCTTTCGCTGGTACGCCAATTCACAAACCAGTGGTTGAAGCTATTGCGCGAGCACAACCTGAATTACCAATCCAAATTGGTGGTGGCATCCGTTCACTTGAAACCATCGAGCACTACTTAGATGCTGGCGTATCGTTTGTCATTATCGGTACCAAAGCAGTCAAAGAACCTGAATTTGTTGAAGAAGCATGTAAACAGTTTGCAGGTCGTATTATCGTTGGTATCGATGCGATCAATGGCATGGTTGCCACTGACGGTTGGGCAAATGTCACTGATGTCAAAGCGACTGATCTCGCTAAACGTTTCGCTGACGCTGGTGTATCTAGCATCGTCTACACTGATATTGCACGTGATGGCATGATGCAAGGTGTCAACGTTGAGCAAACTGTTCACTTAGCTCAATATTCAGGATTACCTGTTATTGCATCTGGTGGTGTCACCAATCTTGATGATGTACGCAACTTGAAAGGTCAATCAGGTATTTTAGGTGCAATCACAGGTCGAGCAATTTATGAGGGCACTTTAAGCCTTCGTGAAGCTCAACTTTTACTTGATGAACAATCACTTTAATTGTGTTTAGCTCTAGCGATTTGAATAATGGCTAGAGCTTTTTTCGCTTAAATGTTATCCTCATCCTGATTTTTATCTCGATCTTCAATTCTATAATGTCACTTACGCCACCCTAGTTTTTACAGCCCCCTCTTGTAAATAACTCATCACTGTCTAGTGATGTGGTGTAGTCGTGTGCTTTTTTATATCACATCACTAGCCTTTAAAATATTTTTCAAAAATAGGCTATTTCTATGTTTTCCAATGTACGAGAACAATGGTTCTCTAATATCCGTGCCGATGTGCTGGCGGGTCTTGTGGTCGGCTTAGCGCTGATTCCTGAGGCGATTGCATTTTCTATCATCGCGGGGGTTGATCCCAAAGTTGGTTTATATGCGTCCTTCTGTATTGCAGTCGTGATTTCTTTTGTTGGTGGGCGTCCTGCCATGATTTCAGCAGCGACGGGCGCAATGGCTTTGGTCATGGCAAGTCTAGTGAAAGAACATGGATTACAATATCTACTTGCAGCAACATTATTAACAGGTGTACTGCAAATTCTGGCGGGCTATTTAAAACTCGCAAAACTCATGCGATTTGTTTCTAAATCTGTGGTGATTGGCTTCGTTAACGCGCTTGCTATCCTCATTTTTATGGCGCAATTACCTGAATTGATCAATGTAACATGGCATGTATATGCATTAGTTGGCTTGGGTTTAACCATTATTTATCTCTTCCCTTTACTCCCTAAAATTGGAAAACTTATTCCCTCTCCTTTGGTCTGTATTATCCTTATTAGCCTGATCGCAGTAGGTTTCGGAATTGATATTCGCACTGTGGGAGATATGGGTGAATTACCAGATACACTGCCTGTATTCTTATTACCCGATATTCCTCTTAACCTAGAAACGCTACAAATCATTTTACCTTATTCGATTGCACTCGCAGCCGTGGGCTTACTTGAATCCATGATGACAGCCACGATTATCGATGAAATGACCGATACGCCAAGTGATAAATTCCAAGAATGTAAAGGTCAAGGGATAGCTAATATCGCATCTGGTTTTATGGGTGGGATGGCGGGGTGTGCCATGATTGGTCAATCCATGATTAATGTGAAATCTGGTGGTCTAACCCGATTATCAACATTTTCAGCAGGCGTATTTTTGCTGATCTTAGTCGTCTTTATTAGTGACTGGCTCAAAGTTATTCCTATGGCAGCATTGGTTGCCGTGATGATTATGGTCTCGATCAGCACATTTGAGTGGAAATCACTGACAGGTTTTAAATCTAATCCCAAAAGTAGTAACGTGGTTATGATTGCCACTGTTATTGTAGTTGTAGCAACCCATAACTTGGCACTCGGTGTACTCACAGGTGTATTACTATCCGCTTTATTCCTTGCCAATAAATTAGAAAATGATATTCGTGTTGAAAGCTATATAGAAAATGATGCACGAGTCTACGATTTAAAAGGTCAAATCTTTTTCAGCTCCTCAGAAAAATTCATGCAGGGTTTTAATTTCCAAGAACCAATTTCTAAGGTCATTATTGATTTAACTCATTCACATATTTGGGATGTAACTTCAGTGGCAATGCTAGATTCTGTGGTGAATAAGTTCCAAAGAAATGGAGTCAATGTCACGGTACGTGGGTTGAATGAAGCCAGCTCAATCATGATTGATAAATATGGAACACATACTAAACATCAGTTTGATGCAATTTAGTTCAACAGACTGACTCCATTAAGCATAAAAAAGCCAAACTTTCGTGTTTGGCTTTTTTAGATCAATAAATCACATTTCGAATAAAGCGAAGTATGTCAGTACCTTGATTGCTATAGCGATAAGGAACAGAACTATCAAATAAAAAAGATGTACCCGTTGCAACTAAATGTGTTTCAGAAGCAAATTCTAGACTCAGTTCACCTTCAATGACATAGATCAACTCCTGCCACCCTTGTTGATCAGGTTCGGCAATATAGGTCTCTCCAGCAGCCAATATCCATGTCCATAATTCGACTTGAGTACATGCAGGGATGGATGCATGTAAAGTTGCCTGACTCTCAAGATGAGTGCCTTGCCATGCCAAAGTCTTAACGACCGCAGAATCCACAAGCTCTGGTGCTGTCACAAGTTGCTTGAAATTCACATCTAAAGCATTTGCAATCGCATCCAGTTTCGTCAGACTAATATTCACCATTCCTGTTTCTAAAGATGCGATGGTACGTCGGCTGACTCCAGCCCGCTCTGCCAGCTCTTGCTGACTCAATTGGTGCTGGTTTCGATAAAAGCGAATATTCTGCCCTACATATTGCAATACCGCATCAGGATGATTCATGCAGTTTCACTCTCATTTGATTATGTGCAATATATTGCACAAATACATAAATTAATGCAACATGTGCAGTATATTGCACGTTGATTTGGAATTTGGTTTTGACAGCTTTCTCGCAATCACCTAGAGCAGCACAATTTGCATTGATTTTTATCACCATGATTTGGGGTGGGACTTTTCTAGCCGTGCAATATGCACTCAACTTTAGTACACCGATGTTTTTTGTCGGTTGTCGTTTTGCAGTTGCTGCGGCTGTAATTTTCCTACTTTCATTAAAATCCATGTCGGGTTTAACGCTCAAAGAAACGCTGGCTGGAACTGCTATCGGTATTATGATTGCGATTGGTTATGGCACTCAAACGATTGGTCTACAAAGTATTTTAAGTAGCGAATCGGCTTTTCTTACTGCGCTTTATGTTCCTTTAGTACCTATTCTCATGTGGGTTATTTTTCAAAAATCACCATCACTCATGACATGGATCGGCTCAGCATTAGCATTTACAGGCTTAGTCCTACTGACAGGAAATGGTTTTTCCAATATCACGCTCTCTTATGGACAAGTACTTACCCTGATCTGTGCTTTGGTGATTGCATTAGAGATTATTTTGATTGGTTATTTTGCAGGACGAGTAAATTTACGACGCGTTACTGTGATTCAACTTATGGTTGCCGCCCTACTCTCTTTCGCCAGTATGCCTTTAGTTGGTGAACATCAGCTACCAGCATTTTCATGGCCTCTCCTATTAATCGCAACTGGATTGGGGCTCGCCAGTGCTTTAATTCAGTTTGTTATGAACTGGGCACAAAGCATGGTTGATCCAAGTCGTGCAGCGATCATTTATGCAGGTGAACCTGTTTGGGCAGGTTTGATTGGAAGAATTGCAGGTGAGCGTTTGCCCTTACTCGCATTATTTGTCGGATTACTGGTGGTATTAGGTGTTTTGGTGAGTGAGCTCAAACTCAAAATCCTCAACTCTCCTCAAAACAATAAAGATGCTTAGCTTACTTTTCTTTTATTGGCGGCTCATTCTTCTTCAGTAGCATCTGAGGTTGATAATATTCAACGATTGGCATTGGATCATAGAAGGGATGTAATAAAGCTTTCCATTCTTTATAAGCAGCAGACTTTCTAAACCCTTCTGTGTGATCTTCAATATGATCCCAAAATATCATTAGAATATAGCGATGATCATCTTGAACATTTTTGATCAGCTGTACGGCATTTAATCCTGCCATCGGATAAATAATCGCTTTGGCTTTTTGAAATGCTGCCTCAAATGCCTGACTTTGATTAGGTTTAATTGTTAAATGCACATGCTCAATAATCATAATCCAACCTGTTTAAATGATTTTTACTAAAAACAGCATCACTTCCATCACAACCACTATATTTAAAATGGCATTTTTCCAATACACGTTTGGATGCATGATTATTTTGATCGACATAAGCCTCTATATTATTTATAGCATATTGTTGATTTAAATAGGTTTCAAGCCATTTTAAGGCTTGAGTTGCATAACCTTTATTCCAGAAATCCTTAAAAATGATATAGCCAACGTAAGCAGTTTGCTTATGAGGGAAAATGGTAGCTTGCAGCGTACCAATCGGTTGCTGTTGACTTGTGTCATCAAAAACCACCCAATTTACCCACACTTCTTCGAGTGTGCCTGAACCTTTGGCGAGTTGTCTAAACCGTTGTCTTAATCCTTCTCGCTCAGGATATTTCACGTCAGGAATAAAACGATATAGATCATCATCAAGCGTATATGAATAAATGAGATCTGCATGCTCAACAGTCAAAGGTTCATAATATAAACGCATCAAATAACTACCAATTCTTCAGGTTCAACACCTCAATTTACTGATACATAGGTTTATTGTCATTGAGAGCAATCAATCCACGTATTGCACGATATACAATCCAAACCCAAGCAGCGAAAATCACCGCTACACAGAAAACCGTTCCTGATAATGCAACACCCGCAAACGCATTCGGATTATCGCCTGTAAAAAACAAGAAGAAGAATGGAATAAAGGCAATGATATTCCAAGCGAGATACCACCAAAATGTCCGAATCTGCCAAGTAAAATGACTTTCAAAAATAGAGCCTCTTACATCGCTACGTTTTACATAGTTAATAATTAAGGCAATCACTGCCAATAATCCACCTGTAAAAATCGCAATGATATAAAGTACGTAAAGGACCAAAGTCAAAGTACGGTTCGGGTCTTGATCAACGGAATAATTCATTTTATTTATCTCCAGAAACGAACTCCCTCAATAGAACACATTGAGTGGAGAAATTAACCAACATATCAATAATATATGGAAGACTATGGTACAGAAATAAATCTTACGAAACGGTTGTTTTTGTGTTTTATGTCTCAGTTTTTGTTGTGCTAACCAACCTGCACACCATCCTCCAAGCGAATCCACGATATGTAAGGTTTGCTCAGGAATACGGCGATTCCCCAATTGTGCCGCCTCTTTGTCTTGAGCATATAGCCAATAACTCAAGACATTCATCAAACTGACGAACAATAAAGTATAAGGCGGTAATAATTTACTAAAGCTCGCGATGACCATGAATACAATATAAATCACAATGGCAATTTGCATCGCTGTCCAACGTTTAGCAGGCTTCGCAGCTGAAGGTTTCGGCTTATGTTCAAATACTTGGGCTGCTTTTAGATAACTGACTTGCTGAGCGCGATAACGACCACGCTCATCCAAGATCACCAAGTACTCCAAAGCACAACCTACAATAGGTCGAGGACCTGTACGAGCAAAGTCCTTGATGTGTAAAAAGACCCGATCTTTGTGCTTATCATTCGGTTGAATAAAACCATAGCCTTTATCATCAAACCATTCTACTAAACGACCTTGGTCTCGCATGCTTTTTCCTTAAGCTTGAACTTTTTGTAAACGATCTTGCAGCATCATCCGCATTTCCATCGGGTCTTTTTGGGAAATGTCTTCACCAGTACGACCCTGTTCCGCATTTTTTTGTGCAACTTGGAGACGCATACTCCAGAAACGACATGCAGCCATTGCCAAGAAAACATTTAAACACGCTAACTCGTCAGCTGTGAGTTGACGAATGCTTTGATACGCTGCAAGGAAAGCCTCCGCCTTGGCTTGGTCTAAATGAGCGTTTGGATAAGCTGTACAAAAATCATTGATACTAATCGCAATATCAAATAAAAACTCATCTTGATTTAACTCATAAAAATCAAGAATCCCTCGTAATTGATCGCCTTCAAACAAGGTGTTATCTCTAAATAGATCAGAATGAATAAAACCGACAGGACGATCAGGATATTGCTGTGTAATTTTGGCAAATTGCTGAAAAACTTGATCCAATAGGAATTGATCATCGTCATTCATATTGGGTCTCAGTTGCTCTGCTACATCTGACCAATACTGATGATTACGATTAAAATCACGCTTTAAAGGAAAACCTTTCAACGCCACATGAATTTTTGCTTGAGCCTGAGCAATCGCTTGGATTTGTAATAATGTTGCTTCTTCTGGATGTTCACCCATCAAGCGTGGGGCGATTTGTGCAGGTTTATCTGCAATGCTATGAATGGCTTGACCATGATGTTTCAATGGTACAGCAACGGCAACCCCTGCCTCTCCCAAACAGTCTAGTACAGGAACTAGCTCACCAGCTCCTTCAGCATCAAGCTCTTCAAAAACAGTAAGAACGTAATGTTTTTGAGTTTGATCCACCAAAAAATAGTTGGTGTTTTGAATACCGCCTTGGATTGGAATCAGGTCAATCACTGCCAAACCATAAGGTTCAGCAAAAGCTTGAACATCTTCTAAACTCAACGGGGTATAAACCGACATGGAAAACCTGCAAAAAATAGCTGTGAAGTTTGATAGAATACCCTTTCCCTCCATGAAGGTGTAGCACCAGAGTCGGTCTCCTTTCTCTATTGGCGATTTTTTGGAAAATTTTATGCTCGCAAAACGTATTATCCCTTGCTTAGATGTTGATAATGGTCGAGTCGTCAAAGGCGTTCAATTCCTTGATATTCGTGATGCAGGTGATCCTGTCGAAGTTGCACGTCGTTATAACGAACAAGGTGCCGATGAAATTACCTTTTTAGATATTACTGCTACCCATCATGGACGCGATACGACTTACCGTACTGTTGAGCGCATGGCTGAGAGTGTCTTTGTACCTTTAACCGTAGGCGGTGGTGTACGTAAAGTCGAAGATATCCGTTTACTTCTGAATGCTGGTGCAGACAAAGTCAGTATCAACTCGGCAGCGGTGTTCAACCCTGAATTTGTTCAAGAAGCATCCCAACGTTTTGGTGCTCAATGTATCGTGGTTGCAATTGATGCGAAAAAAACTGGCGAAAATAAGTGGGAAATTTTTACCCACGGTGGACGTAAGCCAACAGGTATTGATGCAATAGAATGGGCTGTCAAAATGGCAGACTTTGGTGCAGGTGAATTACTGATTACCAGTATGGATGCCGATGGAACCAAAGCAGGCTATGACATCGCTTTAATGCGTCAAATCAATGATCGTGTCACGATTCCAACGATTGCTTCAGGTGGTGTAGGAAATTTACAACATTTGGCAGATGGTATTTTGAAAGGTGGCGCAGATGCTGTACTTGCCGCTTCCATTTTCCACTTTGGTCAACATACGATTCCTGAAGCGAAAAAATATTTAGCTGAGCAAGGCATTGAAATGCGCCTTTAAGCAATAAAAATAGCTAGATCCAAACCTCTCAATGCGATTGCTTGAGAGGTTTTTTATTCGGCAAATTTTAGTCAAAAAAATACCTTGCTCAGCAAGGTATATGAAAATGCGTTTATACAACGCTAGAGGATAAACGAAAAACAATAAATTTGGATAAATATCAAGCAACAAAAAGGCTTGGGCTAAATTAGCGAGATATTCAGCAAAAATATTGACATTAAAAACCAATTTTATTGACAATTCACGACATAAGCACACGACCAGCATCATGTTTTGTCAAAATACCCTCTTCACGCTTTATCAAGATGCAACCGACACTTTTTCGATCTCTTTTGTCTCAGCGGCGGTCACCAATTTTGGTTTCTGTTCTACCCATTTTGCAGGAAATACTGATTCAATCGCTTCAGTTAATATCTTCGAAATCGGTGCAGGTAAAGGCAGACCCAATGGATTGGCTTCTTTCAAATCTGCAGAAGACACCACACGCGTCCCCATCACATAATCAAACCAAGGACGAGTCACACACCAATTTGCATCTTGGTTCGAGTTCATGTGGTGATCATAGTGCCACGGGATCGTGCGCTTCGCCCAATCAGGCTCAAGATGGGCACGGCGATGAACATAATAATAATTCCCCGCACTATAAATCGCTGCAAGTGCCATGCCTTTTGAAAAAGGATAGAACACAACACTTGCCACACCTGCGGCTACAGCAAGTGACATTAACTCATTACGCGTACGCCAGTGATCAATGCCTTCCACATAACATTCATCCGAGAAATCTTGTTTACGTACTTCACGATGATGCGCCCAATGCGACTCCATGCTTTTAGGAACAGGGCTATAACGGGGTTGCCCAGGACGATGCACACCATGCAAAACGTATTTATGTGCGAACCATTCAAATGCATTTGCAACCGCTAAACCAGCGATAAAACCCTTGATCATTTTGATCTCCTAAACTGTGCTTCTTTTTATTTAAGATATAAATTTTTGTAGGCGAAGTATTGACGATACGATATATTAATATTGACAAAACACGACAATAAGAGGAACAGACAGGATGTCTCAACTCAAGAATTATACAGGATCAGTTTACGGTGGCTTGGGGCATTTACTGGCGACTTATTGTGAAGCTAAAAATCTAGCTTTACCTGAACAATTACAAAAAATTCAAAACCTTGAACGCTTTGATTATGTCATTTGGCGGGATCTACTTGAAGAGTTGAATCAACTACATCCAAAAATCGGTTTAGGATTAGAAATTGCGGAATACGTCCAACCTAAGCATTTAGGGATTATTGCTTACTTAGCCTTATCTTGTGAAAGTCTTGGTGAAGCTTTAGCACGCTATCATGATTTTCATCGACTTATTTATGATGGAAGTCCTTTAATTGTTGAATTTAATCAACCCTATGCATCTATTCGTTGGGAAGCACCTGAACTACACCCCACTCAACTGACAGACGAAATTGCAATAGCACTGATGGTGCAATTCCTTAAACTGTTTATGTCAGGGGAAATGATCCATTTACACGAAGTTCATTTTGTGAATCCTGCACCTAAAAACCTCACGGTGTATGAACAGTATTTCCACTGCAAAGTTCGTTTTGATCAACCTAAGACTCAGCTCTTACTCCCGATTACTGAAGCATTCAAACCACTAAAAACAGGTGATCACACCCTGCAACAATTGTTATTGCAACAAGCTCAGGCACTATTAGATAAACTACCGAATTCAACACAATTAGATCAGCGTTTACAACATGCAATTTTAACGGGCTTACAGAAGAATCAATATCAGATTGATTTTATCGCTGAGAAATTGGGACTTTCTGTACGACAATTACAGCGTCATTTACAGCAGCAAAACACAACCTTTCAGGAGCGTGTCCAACAAGTCCGCTTTATGTTGGCTACAGAATACTTAAAAGATCCGCACCTGAGTTTGCAAGAAATCTCTTTATTACTTTGCTACTCAGAACAAAGCGCTTTTCAACGTGCTTTTAAACTTTGGACAGGACAAACTCCTCAACAATGGCGAAAACACAACACAACTTACAGTTCTTTATAAAAACGCTTAATGTTCTCACCATTTTACAATTGATCACTAATTAAACAATCCTTATACAAGATTCAGTGACCTATGCTTATAAATTCACATTAATTTCACAGGCACAATAATTAACCATCCATCCAATGGGTGCTTTTATTCTTATAATTAATTTGGTGATAACAATGAACAAATATTTAGCAGAATTTCTCGGAACGTTTTGGTTAGTGTTTGGTGGTTGTGGAAGTGCCGTACTTGCCGCCGCATTTCCAGAACTCGGAATTGGTTTTCTAGGAGTGGCTTTCGCTTTTGGCCTTACTGTCTTAACAGGCGCTTATGCATTTGGACATATTTCTGGCGCTCATTTTAACCCTGCAGTAAGTGTCGGTTTATGGGTGGGTGGTCGTCTTGATGCCAAAGATCTCGCTCCCTATATTATTTCTCAGGTTGTGGGTGCAACTTTTGCAGCGCTGATTCTTTATATGATTGTACAAGGACAAGCCGGCTTTGCAGGCACAGGTGGATTCGCAACCAATGGTTATGGAGAGTTATCGCCAAATCACTTTTCTCTAGCTTCAGCGTTCTTAATTGAAGTCGTTCTAACAGCCGTCTTTTTAATTATTATTTTATTATCAACTCATCAAAATGCTCCAGCAGGTTTTGCACCGATTGCAATTGGTTTAACCCTCACCGTAATTCATTTAATCAGTATTCCTGTGACGAATACATCCGTGAATCCTGCGCGTAGTACGGGTGTGGCTTTCTTTGCAGAAACTGCGGCACTTGGTCAATTATGGTTATTCTGGATTGCACCAATTGTAGGTGCAGTTATTGGTGCTCTCATATACAAAGTGGTTGCTACACCCCGAAATTAAATGATCACTCAATAAAAAAAACAGCCACTATATGGCTGTTTTTTTTATTGGATTATAAAAATGGATTCTCTATTTCCTGCTCTGGCTTTCGCTCGATCTGTGCTGGTAATTCCTCTTTTTCTAAAGCGGTCACCACATCATTGATCAATTGCTGTAAAGCTTTAGCTGCTTTTAATCCCACTTGATCTTTTGTAATCTGCAAATTACCGTACAAACTGACGCAGTCCACTTGGTTTTCAAGCGTCAAATCATAAATCGAAGATGATTCATTTCCAGTTTCAAATGGTTTAAACATTTTCTACTCACTTTATTATTGTCGGGCTATATTCTGAATCTAAATCAATTTACAGCCAAGAGCGATTCGATTATCGCAACAATTGTAAGAAATACTGCACAAGTGCATCCACCAATTGTTTAATTAAAGCTTGTTTGGTTTCTTCATCAATTTGCGGAAGACTACTCTGTGAAGTTTGGCTTTGACCCGAACTAAACTGTTTTTGCTGTGCCTGTATCGCTTCTGTAGTCGCTTCTTCAGCACATTGACTTTGACCATCCCAATGTGAATAGCTGATCTCTTTATTGGCTTTTACCTGTTGAGCCGATAATGGTAAATGATAAATATTGCGCTTTTGCTGTTCAGTCAGTTGTGGAAATAAATTAATCCCTAATTTTTCTTCTAGATAACAAACGCTCACCACCTCAACCTGTTCAGAATTATTATTTGGTGCGTAATAAACCCCAATAATCCCTTGTTTAGGTAAGTACACAGCTTTATAAACCGCAGTCGGGACAATCACACCGCTACCGATCGTTTTGAGTCGTTTTCCTTCAAAAACTGGACCTGTTACAACATATGCATCTTTATGATGTTTGGTCACAACTGCACGGACAGCCTCTTCAAGTTTTCGCCAAACTTCCTGATTGTTTTTAGGTGCTTGAGGCACCATGTTGGCTAAAGAAAAACTATCATATTGTGCAGCAGTATTGTTCATATCTGCATTGGGTGCCATATGCCCACGATCATATCCTGAACCACGATAGTCCGATAACAATGCTCGATGAGCCATTTGTACACGTGTTTCTTCGTGGAAATTATCTTCGCGTTTAATTTTTATACTTAATCGATCAGGGCTTAAATACTCGGCTGACCATAGTGGCGTTTTTGAAACACCTGAATACATGACATTAAAATCATTAAAACATAAGGCATAGCTATGTTTGGTTAAGCTTTCCTTATTGAGCAATGGAGGAACTTCACGATAAAACTGATTAAGACACGCTCCATTACTTGATTGTAATGGAATGAATTTAGAAATCTTTTCACTACCAAAGGCTATCGCAAAGCTTCCTGTTGCGATCAACGCGAGCAGCACTTTTCCAGTATTTTTGCTCAAAAAAGTAGTTTGTGATTTACCTTTTCTCGTTGTTTTCTTTGCCATGACTACATCAAAACCTTTAAGAATGCGAAGCTTAACAACTCAAAAGCTTGATGTATATTGCGTTCCGAGCATGAACGACAATTTATGTCGCAAAACTGTACAATTGATCAGCAGACAATAAAAAAGGCACGCGAACGTGCCTTTTTTAAAACCAGTTCTTAAATTTCGATTTGACTACCTAACTCGACGACACGGTTAGTCGGAATTTGATAAAAATCACTTACAGGGCTGGTATTCCGTTGCATTGAGATAAATAATCGTTCACGCCACGGAGACATTCCATCACCAACACTGTGCACGATACGATCACGTGAAATGAAGAAACTAATCTGCATCAAGTCATATTCAAATTCTAATTGCTCATATGCTTGCATTAATGCACGTGGAACATTTGGCTCATCTTTAAATCCATAGAAGATTTTAATGCGATAGAAATGCTCATTTAGTGTTTCGACTTGCACCCGCTCCTCTTGAGGAACAAAAGGAACATCTTCAATCACAACCGTGACTAGAATATTTCGCTCATGCAATACTTTGTTGTGCTTAATATTATGCAACATCGCATGAGGTACAACATTAGGCGTACCTGTCAAAAATACTGCATCGCCAGGCACACGATGGACATTATCCCCCAGACTTCGGACGAATAAATCCAAAGATAAAGTATCGTGTTCCAATTTGGCAAAGGTCAACTCACGACCACGCTTCCAAGTCATTAGAATCATGACCGCGATACTGCCGATGAGTAAAGGAACCCAACCACCAGAGAACATTTTTAATGAAGCAGCCGCAACCAGTACCGACTCCAAGAGGAAAAATGGAATAATTAAAAGCAATACTTTAGGTAGGCTCCATTTCCATGCATAGAAAACAAAGATCGCAACCAGAATGGTGTCACATAACATCGTTAAGGTCACAGCTAAACCATAAGCACTTGCAAGGTTTGAGCTGGTCTTAAAGATTAAGATCAAAATTACAATCGCGACGAGAAGCAACCAATTCAGGAATGGGACATAAATCTGACCTTCTTCTGAATCTGATGTATGTTTAATACTTAAACGTGGCAAATACCCCAATTGAATCGCCTGACGTGCAAGTGAAAAAACCCCTGAAATAACCGCTTGTGATGCGATCACAGCTGCCATAGTTGCCAAGATAATCATTGGATATAAGGCCCAACTCGGTACCAATAAATAAAATGGGTTTTCGATCGCAGCAGGGTTACGAAGTAGCAATGCACCTTGACCCGCGTAATTTAACACCAAGCATGGTAAAACGACGGTGAACCAACCAAAGCGAATTGGACGAGGACCGAAATGTCCCATATCCGCATATAAAGCCTCACCACCTGTCACGGTAAGGACTACAGCTCCCATAATGAAAAAGGACTGTAAAGGATGAGTAAAAATAAATTGGATTGCCCAATGCGGACTCACCATACCCAAAACCACAGGTGTCTGGATGACACTCACAATTCCGAGAATACCTAATGACAAAAACCAAAGTAAGGTAATTGGACCAAAAAATTTCCCGACAAAAGCTGTTCCATGTTTTTGCATCAAAAACAAGGTCGTAACGATCACAATTGCGATCGGTACAATAAAAGGATCGAGTACATCTGTTGCGATGGATAAGCCTTCCACTGCGGAGAGGACTGAAATTGCAGGAGTGATGATGCCATCACCAAAAAAGAGTGATGCGCCAATAAACCCAATTGCAATCAAGTAAATTTTTTTAGTATCTGATATTTTGGCTTTACGCAAATTCAAGGCCAGTAAAGCCATGATTCCACCTTCACCATTATTGTCTGCTCGCATAACAATAGCGATGTATTTGATACTAATAATGAGCATCAAACACCAGAAGATAATGGACAGGATACCCAATACATTTTCAGGCTGAATCCCGAGTCCATGTGCAGCATGAAATGATTCTTTCAATGCATACAGTGGACTTGTTCCAATGTCTCCAAAGACTACCCCTAGTGCTGCTAGTGCCGTAGCGGGCAACGCTGCTTTTTTTGCAGTACTTTGCATATATTGTCTTCAATATAAAACGTGACTTGACGCAATATTATCATTAGACAAGAAGTTTTTCTGCAAATCTGTTTCGCTATAACTTGGCAGCCTGCTTTTTTTTAGTTACTATCGCACCCCATTGGTGAGGTGTCCGAGTGGCTGAAGGAGCACGCCTGGAAAGTGTGTAAACGTTTATAGCGTTTCGAGGGTTCGAATCCCTCTCTCACCGCCAAATTTAGTTTTCATGATGTCTCATAGAGTCCTAAAAGCTTAAATCTAAAGGGTTTAAGCTTTTTTATTGCCTTATACGGCTTTTTGCACAAACCTCTGCTAAAAGGTAAACAAGGACGAAATCAAACTTACTCCGATGCAGCAATTCAATGCTGCCTCATGATGAAATCTCTATTTCGGCTCTCTTTGCGTATGGTTACGGGCTTTGTTTAAAGCCTCATTAAACTCTGTGGCTTGAATTGGACAGCACCAGATTATTCGACCCTCTGTCGCAGAAAAAAGTATATTTATATTGCGATTCTCTATCACAAAAGTCGTTATGGTTTACACTTACTCGTCGACTCTACGGGTTTAAAATTCTTAGGTGAAGGTGAATGGAAGCGTAAGAAACATCAGCCTGAATACCGTCACCAATCGCGAAAACTGCATATTGGGATCGATGCCGAAACGCTGCAAATACGAGCTGTTCAGCTCACCACAAACAATGTCAGTGATTCACAGGTGCTGGAGGATTTACTAAAGCAGATTCCTGAAAGTGAGCGAATTGATTCGGTCTATACGGATGGGGCTTATGACACAAAATACTGCCGACAAGTGATTGCCGATCGGCAAGCTCATGCGGTGATTCCACCTAGAAAGAATGCCAAGCCCTGGAAAGATTCTAAAAGCAGTTCAGTAGAACGAAACGAGTTACTTCAAACGATTAAACATTTAGGCAGAACCATATGAAAAAATGGTCGGGTTATCATCGTCGAAGTTTGGTGGAGACCAAGATGCATTGCATCAAATTATTAGGAGATAAACTGAGTGCACGGAATTTTCAAAGCCAAGTCAATGAAATACATGCACGTGTGGTAGTGCTAAATCGATTTACGGAATTAGGTAGACTACATACCCAAGTCGTCTGTTAAATTTGAATGACTTGGGGGAAATTCGGCTTTTGAATGTTTATGCAACAAAGCCGTTTTGCTGTTCTAAATGTTTATAAATAATTGTTTTACTGAAGCAATCCCATGTATCCAATTCATCAATATTTGCTGATAAACAGAATCTATGGGCACTAATAGTGCATCCAGAAGTAAACGTAATAGGATTTTTCATATATTTGATCTAATAAATATAACCATTACTCACCATCGAATTGCCAATATACTTCGCCCCAATCAGATTTGATCTCAGGTAAAATTTCACCTTCCTTAAAGTATTGACGAGAATTCTCTTGTGCAACTGTAAACCAATAACCTGATTTAGGACAAACTTGACCTGCACTTACACTCAGTTTCTCAGTAGCGTCTATGTTAGTATGAGCTTTGATACCAATACTCTCAATATCAAAGATATAAGCTTTCTCTTCTTCTGGAATTGTTCCATCTAAATAACGATTATCTTCCCAAATTAAACGCCACTTAACATCAACCCACTCATCAGTGCTTTCTAGTTGATAATCTGTTGCTATAGTACCTTCAAGAAAATAGTTAGGACATCCTACTTTTCCATTAATTGGCAACCATGGCTCATAAATACCTGTAATTTTTACTTCTTCACCTGTAGCTATTTCGCCTATAGAGTTTACATTGAATGGTGGACAGTCAAAGATAGATTGCGGATAAAAGCGATGTAAAGGCCATTGAAAGCCATTTAAAAGTGGCTTGTAGAAAAGCGTTTCATATGTCCATTTTTCAAATAACCTATCTTCTTCTGGAATAAAATATTTTGAATCCTCTCCTGATATAGTTATAATTAAAATAGATACCATTTCTGAGGCGATCAAGACATCTCTGATATAATCAATGTGATCATTTTTTAAAAATAAATTACCTGAGTATTCATGTCCTAACCCCATTAATTGATAAAATGGATCATTATCCAACCCAATTTCATCAGCATAACGACCAAATAATCTCCCCTTAAAATCAGCAATACATAATTCATATGCTTCTGATTTATGCTTACTATTTTTTAGTAATGATAAACCTTGTTCTTGCCTTGCCATTTTCTCCAAAAAATAAACGTATTGACCTTCATGCTGCTTTTGCAAATATTCAACATCTTTACTTTGTAAAAACTCTAAAGAAGGGTTTCTTAACTGCCTCTCAAATGCATCTAAAAATTGCTGATTCAGTTTCCTAGCATAATCCAAAAACGTATAGCTCGTGTACTTCTTAATTAAATAAAATGCCTTAGCTCGTGCTTCTTGTTCTTGCAGTGGTAACATTATTTTAGAATTTATCATTGATTAACGTTTCTCATTTTGTGATTGTTTCTGTTATTGATATTCAATACTTGAACGTGTAGTTGATGAAATTCCTCGTAATATTTGTCCTTGCTGGACAATTTTTGCAGATCGTTCACGCTTTTCCAGATATTCAACCATTGTTTCCACATCACTAGGAATTTTAGCATCTGTCCAACCTGTTGCTTTTTCCTTAATCATTTTATCAATATATTCTTTAACAGGGGTATGATGAGGATCTCTAAAATTAATAAAAATTTGAATATCTCCACCTGGCAATAATAAATTAGTGGCCTGATGTCCTCTTTCTAAACTATTCTCATTATCAAACTGTTCTGCAATCTTTCCACGCCACACACGTAAACCATCCCAATTATCAGGTACAGTTATACCTAGTTTTCTCATTTCAGCAACAGTGGGAACATGGTCTAATACCACATATGCCCCATTAGTACTCCATGCACCTTTTACAGCACAGTCCAACCGCCAAGCCTTACCATTTTCAGACATTTTTTCTGCCCAATAACCACCAGATTTTCCAGGATTTACTTGCTCTACCACCCTAAATAAAGGAACTTTTGATCCTGCTTTCAATAGTTTAGGTTGAATAGGTGCTTTACTACTAAAAGAGTGGATATCCGGAAAAATTATTTTCTTTGTAGTTTCATCTTCTTTTCTAAAGCTTCTCAAGTCAGGCCAACCTTCTTTATGTTTATAATGACTCAAAGGTGCAGGCGTATGTCCCTTACTTGCAATCACCTTAGAAGCAGTTGAACTTAAACGGGCTTCGGTTGTCATGACTTTGGTTTGAGTACCACCAATCTTTGCCCCCGCTTCATTCATTTGACGGATCACTTCAGAACGAACTTTATTTAAGGCTTGATCTAACTCTTTGACAGCAGAAGGAATCATCTTGTCCGCAAGATGTCCTAGCTCATCCAATTTTGGTCCCATTGAATTTACATAAATTCTGACACTTTCAGGTAATGCCTTACCCATTTTTTGATTAATGAAAGTAAAGCCACCCTTCATACGTGAGAGGCCATTCTTAAATTCAGCTAAAATTTTAGCTTGATACTGTGCAAAATTAAGTTTTTGAATAAACGCAACTGAGTTTCCATAGCCCATTTTTCTTAAAAAAGCGAGTATCGCAGCAGCAACTTCAGCAACTCTAGTTGCATCTTTCATTACTGTGATTAAGAGACGACCAACACCTTTTAAAATACCGCCAAAAATCGGAATAATAGGTAATAAACATAAAATGATTTTGACCCAATTAATTACTTCTGAAGCCTGTTTCTTATCATCAGCCATCTTTAATAACAATGCGACTAAATCACGCGCTGCCGTTACTTCACCAGCAACTGGAAACATACTTATTGCAGCATCAGTAAAAATCTGACCTACCGTTGCTTTATCGTTAAACTCACCTTGTAGAGCTCCACCAATCCATTTTCCACCACTAACCACACCATCTTTAACTTGTTTAGCACCATCAGCTATTTGATTTCCCGCTTTTTTCGCTCTATTCCAGATATCATTACCAATTTCAATAACGGCGATTTTTTTTTCTGCACTATTCATTTATTCTTTTCCTCTAGTGCTTGCTGATATGATGCCTCAAAATCATCAATTGCCCAGACCGCTTTATATTCTGGGTTTTCATCTGCTACCGCAACAACTTGATATGGTCTTTGATCTTCACCAAAAATAATTATTCCTTCACCTTCGGGAGCATCTGTAATATCTGCGATTCCTTTATTATTCACAATCCCAGAATATTGCTGTCCATTGTTATACCTTATGGTGAAGTTAGCACCTTGGACAGGTTCTTGATCATGATATTGTAGTAATAGTTGTTTTCTGATTTCATTTGGCATTAGAGGGATATCCATAGGAACTTTCGCCCCACCCTTAAATAAATGCTGCCCTGCCTTCACCTCAAACTTACCACCCGTAGTAGGAAAAATACCTGAACCATTCAGTTTAAGTTGTGAGCCTCCAGCAGTAATCACAATCTCCTTAGGACTACTAATCTCTATCCGATCTTCTGTAGAAATGATTTGAACTCCTTGTTTAGCAAGCAAGTCCATCCCATCCGACTGGGCATGCACTTCAAATTTACCTTTGGCAGCCACCTGTTTGATGCCATTCTGTGCAGCAAACAAGCTGATTCTATTCTGGACATGGGTAACCAGATTCTTTTGTGTACTCAGGTTAATGCTATCTCCAGCAATTTGATTGATCTGCCCATCCGCAGAGAGATGAATATCTTGATTGGTGCTTAGACCGATCCCCGCAGGTGAATTCAACAGCAATAAGGCTTTTTCAAATTTTGCGATCTTCTCTTGTATCTGATCTGCAAATTCTTTCAATTGATCTAAAGATTCAATTTCATCAGTTTTCTGATTCTTGGCAACTTCACTTAAAGCTTTAGCATTAGCTTGATTGCTTTCAAGCTGTTGTTTGGCAGGCTGTGCATCAAGGTGATCACCCTGTGCTTGTTCTTGGGAATGGGTAGTGAGCAATAAACCTTGTCCAGCACGTACAGCACCCCATTGATCAGTACGCAGTTCAAAGCCTTCTCCTCGATCTTCACTTTCAGCTTGGGCTTTTGGATGGCTGAGTTTGCCGAGATTGAGTTGACTCACAGCATGGCTACTTTGCAACTGCGCGCTGATCTGTCCAGTGGTGTCATCAAAGCGGAGTTGGTTAAAACCTTCCCCTTGAACTTCTTTGGATTTAATCCCTGCCAGCTTCTTGGTATCAGGTAACTTGCCCACATTGTCAAATTTGGTTGGGTTACGATACGCCTCATGAATCCGCCCTGTGACAAATGGACGATCAATGTTGCCATCAAAGAAGTCTATTACTACGATTTCGCCAATACGTGGTAGGAAGCGTGCGCCATAGCCTTCTCCTGCCCACGGGGCTAGAACATCAATCCATGCTGAATCGGTATCGTTGTCATTGCTACCCGCACCACCATCATGCTCATGATCTTCATTTCTTGTGAATAGGAATCTAACTTTTATCCTGCCCCATTCATCGACATAAATTTCCTCATCACTTGGCCCAACAACTTTAGCGCGTTGTGGTGAGGTTGTTGGTCGATGTTGCTGAGGGTTGTATTCAGGAACAATAGGGATATTGCGGCGTTGTAAAATCAGTTGATTGGCTTGGCGTTCTTCAGTTTGAAGATTAGGCTGCTTCCATTGGCTTTGGCTGATCAGCGAATGAACTTGTTGTTGTAAATCCTTAGGTAGGTTGTTCTGGTTGTAATAGCTTTTAGCCGTAATCAAAAACTCTTGGTCTACGCCAGTATGTTGATCTATTTCTGGATGTTCAATCAGTTTAAACCAATAACCGACTTGGCTATCTCTTACAGTGGTGTTGGCAATGAACTGTTTGGCTTGGCTGTCATGGTAATGACTTAAGTTTTGATTGAGTTTTTCTATTTGTGGATTGCCTGATGCAGTAGCCCCATCGGCTCCATTCAAGTCTTGCATCCATGCAGGGGTAAAGTGCCATGCGTCTTCTAGGCTAAGACTATTGTTATCATAACTTTCACTGTGTTGGTGCGTACTTTGCACGCTGCCTGCCCCATCCACTTGCTCTAAAGCATCAGCTTGCCAACGTTGGATGTATACTGCGGTGGGCTGTAGGCTTCTCTGTCCAATCAGACTGGTCATACTGTCGTATTGTTCGGTGGCACTGCTACGGTGATAACGAATGTTTCTCCGAGCTAAGGCATGATACTGGCTGTTATCATCAATCAAGCGGAGCTTTTGTGCTTGGATTGGAATTTGATTATTTGGCACAATAAGTTGGTCTTCATCAATCAACCAATTCATGCCTTCGCTTCTGAGTAAGCGTGTAATAAAGTCATAGTCCGTTTCATTTTGACTCATGATAAATGGTCGGACATCATAGTCTTGGGTTAAACCACTTAAATCAAGTTTAAGACTGGACGCAAATAATGGACTACGTTGTTGCCACTCTTTAAAAATGACTTCAAACACTTCTATTACACTTTTATTCATAAACACACGACTATTTCTTCGTTTATGCCAAAGTGCTGTAGGGTCTTGTAATACCAGTTTGTATAAGGTCAGGCTTCCATCGGATTGCCCTTGTTGGGCTTCAGTAATAATACCTGTTGTTCTAAAAAGCGTTCCCGTATCTGTCACTTGATCCACTGCAACCTGACAGCCTATAAATTGTTTTAATGGAATCGCTGCATGGGTCGATAGGCAAATTAATTCGGCTCTTACACCTTCGTTGATTTGATGTTGACCATCGATACGTTGCAAAAACACTTGTGTGTTTAAATCAGGATTTGAAAATAAAATATGCAAAGCACGTTTTTGTGCTGTAAGCCCTAAACTGTCTAAGGCTTGAAATATATTGTTCAACATCTTGTTATAGGCTTACGCTTAAATTTAGTGCATTCTACAAAGTATCACGTCCTTATGTCCATACAGTTCTGTCTATTTGTGACAATTTACGTCACTAATTCTTTTTTGTGCTTGCCTCAAGTGCATTCCAGATTTTAAAACTCTTACTTCTCATAACTAATGATGAAAACCAACAAACATTTTGCGGGGGGACGGGACGATTGTGGGATTTTTTCAACAAACCTAAAACAAAAAAATTAAATATCAATAGTTTGATCGAAAAATAGAATCCCTCTCTCACCGCCAAATTTACTTTCTATGATGTCTCATAGAGTCTTAAGGGCTTAAATCTAAAGGATTTAGGCTTTTTTATTGCCTTATGTTTTCCAATATATCCTATTGAATCCTAAAATCGTTGCGATACGAATTGAGATAGAGTCATTCATATAAATTTTATTCCTTAATTTTTTATACAAATCGCCAGACGATTCAGAGTAAATCAAGTCGCAAAACAAACATAAAAAAAGCCACCTCTTGGGGATGAGATGGCAAAAACAAAAAGTGTGTCTTTTTATTCAGGATAAATATTGATACTTCAACAAATCAGTCATATCTGAAGCTTTAATTTTTCGAGATGTTGTCCAATAACTCAGGCTCTAACATAAAAAACTCTCGCCCAAAGTGTTCAACATCCATTTCCGCAAGATTAATTTGATATTCAATCTCACCATTTAAAAATGATTGAGATGTTTGAATCATTTTCCCCCAGCCCAATTCTCGCTCACAGTGTGTCAATAAAAAGTGATATACCTTCGCATCATTGATCTTCAATACAAAAGCAGCATCAGATAATTGAAGAATTGAGACATTTTCGGAATATTGCACATCAATCATGAACTATCCCTAATTTAAATGCAGAAATGCTTAATTCATATCAATACATAGAAAGCAAAAAAATTTCAATGAAAAAATAATTTTTTATATATTTGTTATATATTTAGTTTTAATTTTTGACACAAAAAAACCACATTTCTCGTGTTATGGCATAAAGTGTCACTCCTAATATTTATAAATATTTTCTAGGGTATCCCACTCATATAGTTCTGAATCGGAGCAAGTACTTTTGCAGTTTTAGCAGCTCTTCCTATACTTCTCACTTTCAAACAAGCAGAAATTGATCAAAATTTGATATAAAAAGTTTTAGTGGGGATAATTCGAATTATTTGCTCATTTTTTCGCTTGTTTTTTTCTACGGATTATCTATAATTCTCGCCACGTTGCCGGCATAGCTCAGTTGGTAGAGCAACTGACTTGTAATCAGTAGGTCCACAGTTCGAATCCGTGTGCCGGCACCATTTTCTACTTTTTCTTCCTCATCATTTTCTCAAAATGCAAAAGCTCTGGATTTAACATATCCCACTGATTTGCATGACTCACAAAAATTTCTGCTTGCGGTTGATACAAACTTGGATCATCCAAAGTTCCTGCACGAATCGAAATCATATCTGGTACTATTTCTGGTAACCCAAACATTTGCGAGCCGCATGTCGGGCAAAATGCACGTCGAATTGGCTTCCCAGATGCACCAAATGATTCAAAATAATGAAGTTCACCCTGAATATTGAGTTCTGATTGATGAAAAAATGCGATCGGCGCATATGCAGCACCTGTTGCTTTCTGACAATCTCGACAATGACAATTAAATTGATAATGTGGCTCTACACTAGCTTGATAACTGACCGCACCACATAAGCATGATCCTGAATATAAGACTGGCATATTATTTTCACTTTTTGACTGCACTGACCTGAATATACCGCACCAATCCATCATGGTAGAGCTTTGCACACAACTTGGCAGTCATCTCAATCTTAAGTTGAGCAAAATCAAACTGTTTTTTTATGCTGGTTTTATTTTTTATAAAATTTGAAAAACCATTTAAAACGGGTTCTGAAAAATCTTGGATCATGATGTCATCTAAACCATTTTCCAACAAAGCTAGACGCAATTGTGACTCTGTTTGGAGGTTTAAATCATTAACATCCGCAGCCTTTAATAAATAACGGTATTGTTGCTTTTGGAGTTGAGAACAGTTTTGCCAACGGTCAGACCACATTAAATAATGAAAAGCAATTCGTCCTTTTGAATTTAAAACTGATGATGCTGATCGAAGAAATGAATTCAAATCACTGTGATAAACTGCGTCCAAACACAGCACCACATCAAATGAATTCAAAGTAACGGGTTGCTGTAAATCTAAAAAGGATTGGCAATAAATTTCAACCTGCGGTAACTCATGTTGAATTCGTTTGACACATTCAGTTTGCAACTCTACAGCACTGAGTTGACGAACATGATACCGCTCAAACCAATGCAATAAACTTGCACCTTGCCCACATCCGAGATCTAAAACACGATCGGAACCTTTAAGCTGAACTGCCTCAGCGATTTGATCTGCTAGCGTTTGACATGCTAAGGGATAATCCTGTTGCTGTTGCCAATATCCTAAATTACTCCAAGCAAGCGTAGATTCATCACCAAGTCGTTTTGCATCTATGGCATATTTATGCCCGATCAGACTTTCAATCCATGCTTGCTTGAAGCGATTCATATTTAGTAACCGAGTTCAGGTGCAACTTTAACTTGTGGCTTGAGTCCAACAAATGGAACTGGGGCACCCAAAATTTCTGCAATATGCATCGCAGAAGTCACTGCTGATTCTAAAATTGGCAAGCCATCACATGACCAAGAACCACAATAAAAGACCTTACGATTCTGTTGTAGATGACGTTGTTGAATCTCTTTATTCAAAGCAACAGTTTCTAAATCAACCACTGCTCGTGTCAATTTAACCTTAGAAATAATTTTCTTTGGATCGATATCAATCACTGGACACCAAGTTTGAAACACTGCATTTTTTCCAACCAGAGATGGTTCAACTGCATTAATCCAAACTGTAAATTGTTGGCGGGTAAATTTACGATCCATCATATAGCTCAATACAGCCCAATCTTTACGACGTGCTGGCATGACGACAGGATCGGTATGAATCACCAAATCACCATCTTCAAATCTGAACTTTTTCAATATGTCGATGTCATCAGCAAATTGAGGTTGCTTTAAGAAATTCTCAATCACAGGTGTCGGCGTTGCAATCACAACACGGTCAAAAGCTTTACTTTCACCTTGTCCATTGTCGACCAATACTTTATCGCCGTGCTCTTCAACCTTCTGAACGGGCGCACCACTATGAATCTCAATCCCTTCGATTAAACGATTCACCAAAGCAGGTGTTCCACCTTTCATTCGAAGTAGTGCTTCGCCTTCCGTCAATTGACGTACAAATTCAAGTAATGGTTTAGCTGGCCATTCACCAATGGTTTTAGGGTGACATGTACAAATGGTGTACAATACTGGCATCACCGTACCATGCCAAAATACTTCTTCAATATGATATTGATTCATGAATTCAGCTAAGGTGATGTCTTGATTTTCTGATTTGAAAAATTGATTAACCGCAGTTTTGAGTTGCAACATCCCTTTTACGAGACGCCAGCCATATTGCTGAATGCCTTTGCGGTTATTAATAATCGGAAAGTTACCAATTCGACTGCGCGAAGTGGTCAACCATGTGTCTGTTTTGTCTTCAAACAACCAACTACACGCCATAAACGTGCGCACTGGAAATGTTTCTATTCCTAAGTGACTGGCTAAACTTAAGGTATTCTTCCAAAGTTTAGGATTCATCACGCGTAAGGGTGCATCAATAATACCACCATCGAATTCGATACTGTGGCTATCCATACCTCGTCCAGCGAGTGCTTCGAATATGGTTACTTTGTGCCCTGCATCATGTAGGATTCTGGCGGCAGCGAGTCCTGCCATTCCACTGCCAATAATTGCAATATCCAAAATTTTTGTCCCATCAGTTGATGATTTTTCTTGATTATGACTGATAGTTAACCCAAATGCCGTATTAAAAAATACCAGATTCAGCATTTAAGCCATACTTTTGTCGTAATAATGTCTTCATGTATTGTTACATTTTAGCACAGCTGATTTTTTAATCGTAAGCTTATGAATAAATTAATTTTATTGTTAAATGAATAATAAAAATATACAGATCGTTCTTTATTTTTCCATTTTTCACGCTGATCCCCCTTTGCAAGTCACAAAAATGGGGCTATTCTGATTACACAACAATTAAAACTGAGTCACATAATAAACTGCATAATTATAAGTGACATAACATTAAAATAATCAATAGAGGAACCTTACAGCCGAAAGCCCATAACTTCAAAGGAGTTATGGGCTTTCTTATATGAATCAATGTTTGGTTAAACTTAATTCATTATTCCAAACTTACCACGATTAAAATCATTAATTGCATCAACGATTTCCGCTTTATTGTTCATTACAAATGGACCATACCCTTCGATTGGTTCATTCAATGGTTGGCCAGTTAAGATCAAGAATTTACTGTTCTGAGTTGCTTGAACGGCAAAATCAATCTCTTCACGGCTTAACACGACTAAACTTGGAGAATCAATGGTTTGATTACTCAATACAACCTGACCTGACAAAAGCACAAATAATGTGGTGTGTCCTTCAGGCACATAGAATGTATGGCTTTGACCTTCGATCAATTGACCATCCCAAACATTGACTGGACTAAATGTTGTTGCTGCACCTGCAAGGTCTTGGTATTCGCCCGCAATCACACGTAACTCGCTGCCCACATCATCTAATGCGATTTTCTGAATCTTGCTAGATTCAATCGCTTGATACTTTGCAGGTGTCATTTTTGAGTGTGCAGGTAAATTGACCCATAGTTGCACCATTTCAAACAAACCACCTTGCTGGGCAAACTCAGGAGAATGAAACTCTTGATGCAGAATTCCACCGCCAGCAGTCATCCACTGTACATCACCAGTTTTGATCGTACCGCCGCCACCTGCTGAGTCTTTGTGTGTCACTTCACCCTGATAAGCTATTGTTACAGTTTCGAATCCACGGTGTGGATGTGTACCCACGCCATGCTGAGCTGTAGTTGGTTCAAAGCGATAAGGTGCTGCGTAGTCCAACAGTAAAAAAGGACTGATTGTTTGCCCTAAGCGATCATAAGAAAATAAGTTGTACACTGGGAAACCATCACCCACCCAATGCATATGTTTATTTTGATAAATACCTGTAATCGTTTTCATCTTTTTACTCCTAAAGTGTAGAAGTTGCGATCTTGATGATTATTCTACGCCTCACAGAGACAGACTTATAGGCACAGGACAGCAACACATTATTTCATAAATAGGACAAATAACTTGGTCACAGGGTATAAATTAGGATGAGACTTAAATAATCCTATTTATAGTATTGTTTGTCTCATTTTTCAGACTTCTGAACCTAGAAAATTTCCAATAGCATAATTTTAATTTCAAGCTTCAATCGAAGCCTTTCTTTCAAAATCAACCTAAAACAACTTGAGGATAAAATCATGAGCCAAGACTATATTCGTTTAGATAAGAATAATGCGGCTGTGTTATTGGTCGATCATCAAACAGGCTTATTGTCATTAGTCCGCGATATCGATCCTGACAAATTTAAAAATAATGTGTTGGCACTTGCAGATGCTGCGAAATATTTTAATTTACCAACAATCCTAACAACAAGTTTTGAAAATGGTCCAAACGGCCCCCTCGTTCCTGAACTTAAAGAAATGTTCCCCGATGCGCCTTATATTGCGCGTCCAGGTCAGATTAATGCATGGGACAATGAAGACTTCGTTAAAGCGGTTAAAGCAACTGGTAAAAAACAACTGATTATTGCGGGTGTTGTGACTGAAGTTTGTGTGGCTTTCCCAGCACTATCAGCACTTGCTGAAGAATTTGAAGTTTTTGTCATTACCGATGCCTCAGGTACGTTTAATGAGTTGACTCGTGATGCAGCATGGGATCGTATGTCTAAAGCGGGTGCTCAATTAATGACATGGTTTGGTATGGCGTGTGAGTTACATCGTGACTGGCGTAATGATATTGAAGGATTGGGAACATTATTCTCAAACCACATTCCAGATTATCGTAATTTGATCAACAGCTATAATCAAAACACTAATCAAAAATAATTGACCTGCTCCATCAGTTGAGAATAGTTCATGCTATTCTCAACTGAATAGTTATAGGATTTGATCTGCCTTGATGAACTCATTTGATGATTATTATTATTTCTATCTAGTGGTAAAACATGGTGGGTTTAGTGCTGCAAGTGAAGCAGAAAATATCAGCAAATCAAAGCTCAGCCGTCGTATCATTGACCTAGAAAATAAATTTAATGTCAGCCTCATTCAGCGTACAACTCGACATTTTAAAGTGACCGAATTAGGGCAAGAATTTTATGAAGAGTGTTGTAAAGTCATCACTCAAGTTGAATGTGCGGAAAATGTCTTACTCAAACAAAAAAGCGAACCACAAGGCTTAGTTAAAATTAGCTGTCCGCCGTTAATGATGCATTTTCAAATTCGCAAAATCCTCAATCAATTTTTAAAAACCTATCCTAAAGTAGAAATATCACTTGAGCTCACCAGTCGACGAGTGGATATTTTACATGATGATATTGATCTAGCGATTCGAACCAATTTTGAACCAAATGAAGATTCTAATTTAATTGTTCGAGATGTCATTAAAACAGATCATTGTCTAGTTGCTTCCCCAGAGTTACTCCAAGATCGCAGCATCAACCATTTTTCAGATCTTAAAGATTATCCAAGCATTAGCTTAGGCACCCAAAAAGCAAATTATATTTGGCATTTTTGCAATACTCGCACAGGGGAAACGATGGATGTTCCCTATCAACCGCGAATCAAAAGTAATGATTTGGCCGGTGTGTATTATGCAGTAGCAGATGGTTTAGGTATTGCTGACCTACCATTTTTAACTGTGGAGTCCGACATTCGCAAAGGTAAACTGATTCATTTGATGCCTGAATGGAAATCTAATATTGGCACCTTGCAATTGGTTTATGTATCTCGAAAAGGACAACGCCTTGTCGTCGAACGCCTGATCGAAACCTTGATTGAACATTTAAGACGTTTGCCTGAGAGCCACAAAGGTTATCTTTCAGCTTAATCAAAAAAAACGGTCATGAATGGGCATGACCGTTTTATCGAACACGTTTGAGTGTTCAGTTATCCAAGATTTACTCAGATAAATCCACACAGAGGTATTTCATTTCGAGATATTCCTCAATGCCGAATTTTGAACCTTCACGACCTAAGCCTGATTGTTTAACTCCACCAAATGGCGCAACTTCATTTGAAATTGCTCCCGTGTTAATTCCAACCATGCCATATTCAAGTGCCTCACCAACACGCCATTGACGAGCTGCACTTTGAGTAAACACATAAGCTGCCAAACCAAATTCCGTATCATTTGCCATGGCTACGGCTTCGTCTTCAGTTTTAAAACGGAATAACGGCGCCAGTGGACCAAAGGTCTCTTCTTTAGATACTTTCATGTCTTGAGTGACGTTGGTGAGTACCGTCGGTTCAAAGAAAGTGCCACCGAGTGCTGAACGCTGACCACCAATACGTATTGTCGCGCCTTTTGCAGTCGCATCAGCAATATGTGACTGGACTTTGGCAATCGCATCTTCATCAATCAATGGACCTTGCGTTGATGTTTCCTGACGACCATCACCGACTTGTAGCTTAGCCACAGCTTCAACTAACCGATCCGCCAAAGCATCGTAGATACCATCTTGTACATAAATTCGATTCGCACATACGCAAGTCTGACCACTATTGCGATATTTGCTCGCCATAATGCCCTGAACGGCTTGATCGAGATTAGCATCATCAAACACCAACACAGGTGCATTACCACCCAATTCGAGCGATAGCTTCTTAATCGTCGGCGCACATTGCTGCATTAAAATGCGCCCCACTTGGGTTGAACCTGTAAAGCTCAACTTACGTACAATATCGCTCTCGCACAGTGTTTTGCCAACTTCAATCGCATCACCACTGATATTTAACAAGATATCGGCAGGCAAACCTGCTTTGAGAGCCAACACTTCCAGTGCATATGCAGTCAAAGGTGTTTGTTCAGCAGGTTTGACCAACATCGAACAACCCGCCGCAATTGCTGGTGCAGCTTTACGTGTGATCATCGCCGCAGGGAAATTCCACGGCGTTATCGCAGCAGTCACCCCGATAGCTTGTTTAATGACAAGTAAACGTTGATTTGGCAATGTTGGCGTTAACACTTCACCATCAATACGACGAGCTTGCTCAGCAAACCAACGGATGAATGAAGCGGCATAACCAATTTCACCACGGGCTTCAGCCAACGGTTTACCTTGTTCGGCAGTTAAAATCTGTGCAAGATTTTCTTTATGCTCAAGCATCAACTGATACCATGCCAAAAGCACATCGGCACGAACTAAAGCAGTTTGCTTTTTCCATGCAGCTTGGGCTTGGGCTGAACGCTGAATCGCAGCTTCAACACCAGCACGGTCATAACTTTTCACCCATGCCAATGTTTCACCTGTCGCAGCATCTTTCACTTCGATATCGTTATGAGCCGTAGGTGCAGCTAATGAAATATCGGGGTGCTGTAATAAATACTGCAAATTGTTTTGAATCATGCAGATTGCTCCACTGCTTGTGCACTGTCTGCTGTTAATGCTGCAAAACCTTGTTTTAAAATATCGAGACCTTGACGGAATTGCTCAGCAGGAATGGTTAACGGATATAGGAAACGAATAACATTACCGTATTTACCACAAGTGAGAATCAATAAACCATGTTCCATTGCATAACTTTGTACTGCTTTTGCTTGTTCAGCTGTTTCTAGCTCGGCAGCGACCATTGAACCCAAAGCACGAATTTGTGTAACAACATCGCCTGAAGTTTCTTGAATTTCTTTTAAAACAGTAACCAACTCTGTACCTAGCTCATTGGCACGATCACATAAGTTTTCTTCTTCGATTGCATCAATCACCGCATGAGCAGCAGCAACCGCGATTGGGCTACCTGCATAGGTGCCACCCAAACCGCCTGGGTTTGGTGCATCCATCACTTCGGCACGTCCCACTACACCTGAGATTGGGAAACCACCACCCAAGCTTTTCGCCATCGTGATCAAATCTGCTTTGGTTTCATAATGATTCATGGCAAATAATTTGCCTGTGCGCGCAAAACCAGATTGCACTTCATCAGCGACCAATAAAATACCGTGCTTATCACACAAAGCACGTAAGCGTTTTAAGAATTCTGTAGGTACAACGTTGAAACCGCCTTCACCTTGTACAGGTTCAAGCACAATTGCCGCGACGTCATGTGGGGCAATATCTTCGCTAAAAATATCTTCAACACTTTCAATCGCTGCTGCAACTGAAATACCTTTTTCTGGCACAGGATAACGCGCATGGAATACACCTGCTGGCATCACACCAAAGTCACGTTTATATGGTGCTGTTTTACCTGTCATTGCCATAGTCATAAATGAGCGACCATGGAAACCATTACCAAAAGTAATGATGCCGTGACGACCTGTATATGAACGTGCAATCTTCACTGCATTTTCAACTGCTTCTGCACCTGTAGTGAAAAATGCTGTTTTCGCTGCACCTGCGATCGGCGCGCGCTGATTAATGCGTTCAGCCAAAGCAACATAACTTTCATAAGGTGTCACTTGATAAGCCGTATGGGTAAATTTAGTCAGTTGCTCTGTGACAGCCGCGATCACTTTCGGATGACGATGGCCTGTATTGAGTACTGCAATACCACCCGCAAAATCGATATATTGCTTGCCTTCCTTGTCCCAAATGGTTGCATTTTCAGCTTTTTCTGCATACCACTGACACATCACACCGACACCACGTGGCGTTGCTTGCTGTTTGCGTGTATTCAGTGCAGAATGTTGAGTATCCATTTTATTCCCTCATATCTCATCATCAGTTACAGCTTTGGTCGTACATCCTAGGGGTCGATTTTTAGGATGCGATACAATGACTGCCTATAGCTGTAATTTCGCTCGTCTCAAGGCAAGAGACGAGAGCCATTTTTAAACTGTAGGAGAGAGCCAATTGCGTAGTTTACTTGGAGATCATTTGCTGCAAAGGCTCCAACAAGACACGGAGGGAAAACTACATCAACGCCTTTTTCGATGTCTACGTGGTGCAATCATAGAAGGCGTCATTCAACCGATGACGCGCTTACCTGCGTCACGTGATTTAGCCAGTGAAATTCATGTCTCTCGAAACACTGTGCTGAGTGCTTATGAGCAGTTACAAGCAGAAGGATATTTAGAAGCACGTACAGGACATGGAACTTGGGTCGCAGAAAAACTCCCTGAAAGTTTCTTAAACACCAAAAATAAAAAGAAAAAACCTGAACTCCCTAATATCCAAAGTTCATATGTACTATCGCAACGTGGCTCAAACTTATTGGGCTATGCTGCTGCATCACCGCATCAATGGGGAGCATTTGTACCTGGGGCACCTGATGTCACTGAGTTTCCACATCATATTTTTAGTCGTATTCAAGCACGTTTGAGTCGTGAACCTGATGTGAATCGACTGATTTATAGCAATGCTGGAGGATGTATTGAACTACGCAGTGCTTTGGCAGATTACTTAAAAGTCGCCCGCTCTGTGCAATGTGATGCAGATCAAATCATTATCACCGAAGGCATTCATCAAGCGATTGACTTAGTTTCTCGTGCGCTGAGTGACATTGGTGATCGTGTTTGGATTGAAGATCCCGCATATTGGGGAATGCGTAACACACTCAGGATCAATGGCTTGGATATTCAACCTATGCCCGTTGATGCAGAAGGTATTATTCCTGAAAACAATCCAACTCAACCGCCTAAACTGATCTTCGTTACCCCTTCTCATCAATACCCTTTAGGCTCTCATCTCAGTGTAAATCGACGTAAAGAATTGATTCAAATTGCTCGTCAACACAACAGTTGGATCGTAGAAGATGATTATGACAGTGAATTTAGATTCTCAGGACAACCTTATCCCTCTTTGCAGGGTTTAGAAAATAATGCCCCTGTGCTCTACATGGGTACCTTTAGTAAAACCATTTATCCATCACTCAGAATTGGATATCTCGTTGTACCTAAACCCTTGTTCTCATCTTTAAGAATCGTGGCAGCAGAACTATATCGTGGTGGGCATTTGCTTGAACAAAAAGCACTCGCTGAATTTATTCGTGAAGGTCATTATGAAGCGCACATTCGACGTATGCGCCTACTGTATGGCAAACGTCGGGATTATTTGGTCAGTTTGATCAAACGCTATCTAGGTACTGAATTTCTACATGAATATGATGAAGCCGCAGGCTTACATTTGGTTCTCAAATTACCAAATGATTGTGATGATGTCGCGATTACCAGTAAAGCCTTAGAACGAGGCGTGAAAGTTCGCCCTTTGTCGCAATATTACATGCAATCACATGCTCTCGCTGAACGTGGACTGTTGATGGGCTTCGCCTGTGTTAATGAAAAAGACATGGTGATGGCTTTTGGTGTGTTATTGCAATGCTTACGAGAAGCAGGTGTTCCCACGCTCAATTGATGTTGTTTTACGATTGTCATATCTAAAAAAGAGCCTCATGATTTGAGGCTCTTTTTGACTTTTAAATGAACTTAGACCAATTTTTCTTCATGCACTTGGCTCAGGTGAGATGCTCGACGCTCTTCTCCCCAACGCAATTTTTGCGAGACAAAACCAAAGAACACGATAATGCCAAAGAGCGCTGTGGTGTAAATGACTTCTTTAAAATAAGTTCCCTCTATCAACATCGTGAGAATTGCACCGATAATGGCAAATATCACGAGATAAGTGATATAAGGGAATAACCACATTTTAAATTCAATGTTTGCGCCCTCTGCTTCAAGTTTTTTACGCATACGAAGCTGAGAATAGGCAATGGTTAAATACACATACAGTGTTGCTGCACCTGTAGTTAACATGAAAAAGTCATATACATTCATACTTTCGGTAGCCGTTAAAATCACAGCAATTACCGAGAAAAAGCATGACACAATCACCCCAACCCAAGGACTGCTCTTACTATTTACAGAACCAAAACTTTTCGGTGCATCACCACGTTTTGATAATGAAAATAACATACGTGAACAGGTATACAATGCTGAGTTAAAACAGCTACATACCGAAGTCAGCACCACGAAATTCACGATATGACGTGCTTCTGGAATACCAAGTGCCGTTAAAGTCACACTATAAGTTCCCCAAGTTGAGTCTTTTAATAACTCATTATTATGTGGAATCAAACAAACCGCGACAAACATAGAACCGACGTAAAATAATACAATTCGCCAAACCACTGAATTTGAGGCTTTACGAATTTCTTTCGATGGATTTTCTGATTCAGCCGCTGCAACCGTGACAATTTCAGCTCCAATATAGGCAAACATAACTCCAAGTAATGCCGTAATCACTGACGATGCGCCATTTGGCATAAAACCTTGAGCGGTTAGATTACTGACCCCAGAAGCAGACGCATCACCCCACGGCCATAAATTCATGATCGCTAAGCTACCGATCACCAAAAACACCACGATCGCAATGACTTTGATCAAAGCAAACCAAAACTCAAACTCACCATAGTTTTTGACGTTTTGTAAGTTGACTGCAACTAATCCGCCGATGACCAAGACCATATAAGCCCAAATCGGGATAAAGGGGAACCAACTATTCAGAATTTTACCTGCGACATAGGCTTCCCATCCCATCAACATCGCCAAGGTACACCAATACAACCATCCGATTGAAAAGCCTGCCCATCGACCAATTGCACGGTCAGCATAAGTTGAAAATGAACCGCTGTCTGGGTTTAACACCGCCATTTCACCCAACATACGCATGATGAACCAAACCAGTAAACCACCTAAGGCATAGGTTAGAAAGACCACTGGTCCTGTGTTGTAAATAATACTGCCTGAACCGACAAATAAAGAACCACCGATCACACCTGCAATTGAAATCATCGTGAGGTGGCGTGACTGTAGCCCGTGTTTTAGACCTTGGGAGAGATTGGCTTCAGAACCATTTTGATGTGCTGCCATATCATTTTCCTTAATATATTGAAGGTATTAGTGGCTTTTGGCATCACATACACCATGCCGCAAATACCTCCTAAAAACTGTGTCGTTCAACCTATTCCGTCCAGAATGGAATAAGGATTAAAAACGACGCTTCCGCATGCATACTTTCTATGGCTTTAATTTGTCGTTTCGGCTCTGAAGAAACGAGAGCCATTTTTAGAATAACAGAGAGAGCCAATTGTAAAAATAATGCTCAATCTCGGAGAGTTTTTTAAACAAAATTGAAAGGAAACATCATCAAATTAAAAAATACAACCTAAAATTAATTAAAATAAATCAGTGATTTAATATATCAACCCCTTCTTTAAAATCCTTTCTAAAAATAAAATCTGAATCGAAATATAAATTTGTCTAGACCCCAAACTTCGATTCAGCTCCATTTAAACTTGGCTTCTAGTTTCAATAAATCTCCATAAAAAAACCTCTTTTCGGATCAGGAAAAGAGGTTTTTTATTTCATTTAACCGATTAAAAAGGTAAATCATCATCTAAGTCAGCTGGAGCCGCAGCAGGTTGAGGTGCGGCTTTTGGTGTATTAAAACCATTACCTGCTTGCGGACTGCCTGCATAATTGCCCTGATTTCCACCACCAAAACCGCCACCTTGACCATAACCATTTTGGTTGTTGTTATAGCCTGTGTTTTGGTAGCCACCGCCTTGATTGTTGTTAAAACGCGGTTGGTTAAAATCATTACCCGCTTGATGCTCACCACCTTGCTGACGAGAATCGAGCATTTGCATTTGGTCACCACGAATTTCGGTGCTGTAACGCTCTTGACCATTTTGGTCTGTCCATTGGCGCGTACGCAATGAACCTTCGATATAAACTTTTGAACCTTTACGTAAGTATTGCTGTGCAATTTCACCTAAACGGTTATGCAATACGATACGATGCCATTCTGTTTGTTCTTTTCGTTCGCCTGTATTTTTATCTGTCCACGATTCACTTGTTGCAATCGAAAATTGGGTCAGTGATCCACCATTTGGAAAGGTTTTTGTCTCAGGATCTTTACCCAAAGTACCGACTAAAATAACTTTATTCACACCACGCATTAGCTTGTCTACGTCCTATCTATTTCTATGTTTTACTTTATAAGAGTTATGCTTAAATGGCTACCTCTTTACCCAACAAGTGCGTTAAATCTTGTCGCGCAGCATCATCTAGATGTTGTTTATCGACTTTAATATAAGCAACTTGTTGCTCAGACATCACCACGACTTCTTCAATACCACGAATTGCCAGTAATTTTGAAGACCATTCATCTGTTTGTTGCGCTTCAGGTAGTCGAAGCACAATTGAAGACAAATATCTTGGTTGAGACAACCCAAAACTAACCAGCAGCCATAGTATAGCAATCCCCGTTAACACACTCCAGCCAAGCGCCGTGTTCTGTAACATCAAAAGCTGACCGCCCAATGTTCCACCAAAAAAAGCACCTAAAAACTGACTACTTGCATTGACACCCATCGCAGTGGCTTTGGACTGAATCGGAGCGACCTTCGATAACCAAGAAGGCAATAAAGCTTCCATGACATTGAAAGCAATAAAGAAAATTCCTAAGCCTGTTAGCAACACATATTTCGATTCATAACCAAAAATGAGAATTAACAAGCCCCCAATAATGCCTGCGATTGCAGATAGAAAAATCCCACGCATCTTGCGGTACTTTTCCGCGATAATGATGCTCGGAAATGCAAAAAACAAACTCACCAATAATAACGGCAAGTAAATCAAACCATGTTTTGCTAAAGGAATTTGTGCGTAGTCGATTAATTGCGAAGGGATGTAAATAAACATTGCAGTGAGCAATAAATGCAATGAGAACACTGACACATGCAAGCGATTTAGATCGCCCATTTGAATCACTTGTTTTAGTTGTGCCCAATAACCTTGTTGAAAATTTCGATGATGGCGAGTGACTTTCGGCACCAATAACAATATTAAGATCGCGGCTAATCCCATGATGGTCGTGACAAAAAATAAACCTGAGATTCCGACTAAACTCGTCAACCACGGCCCTAAACTAAATGCCACCACAAAAGACAAGCCAATACTCATACCCATAGCTGCCATTGCTTTCGTTCGTTGCTCTTCACGGGTGACATCTGCCAACAAGGCCATCACAACTGCCGAAACAGCACCAGCACCCGCAATCGCACGACCGATGATTACACCATAGATCGTCTCGGAAAACCCTGCTATCGCACCACCAATCGCAAACAACAGCAGTCCCAGAACAACCAGTGGCTTACGACTAAAACGATCTGCCAACAAGCTAAAAGGAATCTGTAAGATCGCCTGCGTTAAGCCATACACCCCGACAGCTAAACCGATCAAAGCAGGTGTTGCGTATTGATATGATTGCCCTGCAACTGAAAAAACAGGAATAATCATGAACAAGCCCAACATGCGTAAGGCAAAAATGCTACTTAAGGCAAAGGTTGAACGACGTTCTAAAGCATTCATCATTGACTAGACACTAAAACTGGCTCAAAGGATTATAAGCTATTCCTTTTAAAGCGTTGAAAAAATAACAATCGAATAAATAAAAAAGGGACGTTACCGTCCCTTTAAAAGATCTTAAGTGATCAAACTGAAACTAATCTTAAGAGCTTAGCTTCTGTCGTTTACTGTATTGGATCGAGGCAATTACCGCCCAAACAATAAATGCGACACCAATCAAACCAGTCACCACTTCAGGTACATGTAAACCTGTACCACTAGCAATCATAATGAATGCCAATGCACCAATCGCATAGTGCGCACCATGTTCAAGGAAGATGTAAGCATCTAAAGTGCCTTTCTCAACCAGATAGATCGTCATCGAACGGACGAAGATCGCACCAATCGCAAGACCCAACATAATGATCACAACATCACTGGTAATCGCAAATGCGCCAATAACACCATCAAAACTGAACGATGCATCTAGGACTTCAAGATATAAGAAACCACCAAAACCTGCTTTGACAACACCTGATGCAGCACCATTACCATCATGCATTACGGCATTACCGTGTTCATCAATTTCAGGTTCACCACCCAATAAATGACTGAGAACTTGCACACCGATATAAACCACGATCCCCCAGATTCCAGCCATCGTCACTACCAGACGTTTGCTTTCCTCAACATTCGCCGCCATGATTAACATCGCAACCAAAGCAATGAAAACAGACATCGCAGGAACACTTGCAAGATGTGAGAGTTTAGATTCGATCCAACGGAACCAATGAGTTTCCTTTTCATCATCGAAGAAGAAATTCAAGAACACCATCAATAAGAAAGTACCGCCAAAGGCTGCAATTTCTGCATGATGTTCCATCAAACGAGCTGAATAAGACTTCGGATCGTTAAGTGCCAATTTTACGACTTCCATCATGCCCATATCTGCTGTGACAGCAACAATCACGACAGGAAAAACCAAGCGCATACCAAATACGGCAATTAAAATACCCACCGTTAAGAAGATCATTTTCCAGAAATGATCCCAATTACGGAGTACTGATGCGTTGACCACGGCGTTATCAAAAGAGAGAGAGACTTCCATCACTGCCAAAATTGCAGTAATTGTTAATGCCTTCAGCATTGTTGCAATACCTGCTTCTGGACCATGCGTATAGCCCCAGTAAGCAGATAGTGCTAAACACACTACTGTAAAGAAAATTGAGAAACGAAAATGCTTCATGAGCAACCTTTTATTCGAAATCGTTTGGGTAGAAAAATGTGACTATTGTAGGCGAGTTTTGACCGAAAGACAGAAAAGATTGTTGGACTTATTTTGAGATCAAATACGATCAAAGCTAAGTTCTGATATAGTTTGAATAAAATCTTAGACTTATTGTTTTTACAGGTTCAATTTATGACTTTTTCTCAGGATGTCTGGCAGCGCAACATCGACCTTTATCAAAAAATCCTCGCACTTCCATTCAACCAAGAACTTGCAGCAGGAACATTGGACCCTCAAGTTTTTTGTCATTATGTGATTCAAGATGCACATTATCTATTGGCTTATGGTCGTGCGCTCGCTGTTGCTGCTGCTAAAGCTTATGAAGCGGATGATGTGATTCAATTTTCTGAAGCTGCAAAAATTGCAATCATCGTTGAACGTAGTCTGCATAGTGATTTCATGCAAGAGTTTTCCATCAGCAAAACTGAGTTTGAAAATACCCCGCTCACCCTTGCCTGCCATCACTACACATCTTTTCTAACAGCTACAGCTTGGTCAGAAAGTTATCCTGTGATTTTAGCGGCATTGCTTCCATGTTTTTGGATTTATGCAGAAGTCGGGAAATCAATTATTCACCAATCCGCTGACAATAACCGTTACCAAGCATGGATTGATACCTATGCAGGTGAAGAATTTAATACAGCGGTAAGTAATGTGATTGCAACGATTGATAAAGTAGCAGCGCGTTGCGATGAAGATACTTTAGCAAAAATGCACGCAGCATATACGATGGGTGCAAAGCTGGAGTGGTTATTTTGGGATAGCGCTTATCAGCAACGCCAATGGTTAGGGTTAGATCACGCTTAATCCCATAAATAATTAAACATGACATTCTTTTAGACATAAAAAAGCCCCATAAAGGGGCTTAGTCGTATATCGTATCGTCCGATATACTGTATGAGGCTCATCTCAAACTGGCTGCATTAAAACACAAATCAGATCGAGTGAATACCTTTATTACTTAAAAAAAGTTAACGGCAATTAAGGCAATCACTGCGGGCATAGATTGGATATAAATAATTTTTTTGCTCGCCGTCAAACCACCATAAATACCTGCAATCAATACACAGCCTAAAAAGAAATTCGCCAAAGCCACAGCATAGGTTTCAGGTGCAATTAACGACCAGAATAAGCCTGCTGCAAGAAAACCATTATAAAGACCTTGGTTTTGCGCTAAAACTTTGGTGAGCTGGGCTTTTTCAGGAGTATTCGCAAATGCTTTTAAACCTGCTGGTTTATCCCATAAAAACATTTCCAACACTAAGATATAAACATGCAAGACAGCAATTAATCCTACGAGCAGTTGTCCGATCATCTCATTTTCCTTTTTATTGTATGACTCAATATCAGTAGACCAGCCTCACGACTGGTCATGCAATTTTCAAAATTAAGCTTTTAACAACACTTTACCCTGACGTGCTCCCTGAGTCGCTTTCAGTGCAGCTGTTTTAATGTCATCAAAACTGAAAACGCCTTCTACAGGTAGAACCAGTTTTTTCTGGGTCGCAAGTGTAAGTAGCTCAACAAATAATGCCTTTTTACGCTCTGCTGGCATTTCTTTATTGACTACACTTGCCCAAAAGCCTTTCACTGTAGCCTGTTTGAAAATCAAATCACCCGATGAAATCTGCATGGTTTCACCCGTCATGCTGCCAAATGAAACTAATAAGCTATTTTCACTCAGTAGATTCAGCATTTCACCACTCGCCGCTCCACCAATTGAATCCACGCCTGCAATTAATGGCTGATCAGCATGAATGGCTTTCACTTGTTGCTTCCAATCCGCCTGATCAGTCGCAACTACATGTTGAACACCTAAAGCCTGCATTTCAGCAATCGCATCGGTACGACGCACGAGATTAATCACTTGCAAACCACGCGCTTGAGCAATCATGGCAACGGTTTTACCCACAGCACCATTCGCTGTGTTCTGAATCAGCCATTGACCTGCTTGAACATTTACAAAGTCCAATAACATCAATGCACTAATCGGCATACCAATCAATTGAGCTGCTGTTTCATCATCAATCGCATCATTTAAAGGAATGATGCTTTGCGCAGGGGCAATAAAATATTCTGCCCAACTGCCATGTACGCCAGCAACTGCAACCCGTTGCCCCAATTTACTTTCATCGACACCTTCACCCACAGCGTCGACGATACCTACCGCTTCACTACCACCAATTGCAGGTAAAGTTGGCTTATAGCCATAACTCCCCCTCACCGTCCATACATCATGATTATGGATTGGAGACATAATGGTCTTGATACGCACTTCACCTGCTTTAGGCTCTGGTTGAGGCATATCCGCTACTTCTAAAACATCTACGGGTTCGCCAAATTGGTAGTGGATAACACTTTGCATGATTTATTCCTGTATCGGTTGTAACAGCTGTTTCGTGGTATCCAAAGCTAGATGCAATGGTGCTTTGTCTTGTGCCAATTTGGTCATCAATGCCGCACCCAACCAAAGCTGATACATCACTTGAGCTGTTTTAAATGGGTCAAGATGTGTTGGAATCGAACCTTGCTGCTGCCCTTCTTGTAATAGCAGCGCTATGCGTTGCGTGAGTCGATGCACACCTAAATTCAAAATTTGTCGCATGTCTTCTGATAAATCAGAGACTTCAGCCGCGAGTTTCACAATTAAGCAGTTTTCTGCCCAACTGCCGTAAATTGGATCGTCAATCCACGCCTGCCACAACGCCATCAAACGTGCATAAGCACTTTGTTCAGTGTGCTGCCACAGCTGTTCGACACGTACTTTATAGTCAGCCATGTACTGCTCTAATAAAGCACAACCAAAGGCCTCTTTAGACGCAAAATAGTGATAGAACGAACCTTTGGGTACGTCACAGGCTTTCAACATTTCTTGTAAGCCAACCCCAACAAAACCTTTATGCAATACCAATTCAAAACTGGTATCCAAGATGTGTTTTCGGGTTGCTTCATTTTTCATTGATCGTTTCATGTTCACACTATAAATAAATATTAGACCAGTCGTCTAGTAAAGTTATGTATTTTTATTTAGCAACAGCTTTACAGTAGTAAAATGAGAAAAGGAATGATAAAAATACAACTCGGTTTGAGACTGATTATGTTTGAAAAAGTGGTCTGACCGTCACAATTTGTCGTTTTAAATATTTTTATACCACTTGAACAATTTTAAGGCGCTATCATATAAGACCTGTTAAACAGCACGATGCTGCTCTGCAATTATTTTAAATTGATTGGTACTGAACTTTCTCTCAAGACATTCAAATTAAATAATTGATGATGCACCCCATCAATGTTCAACGTCTTTTGATCTTCTATTGCATATTATTGAGATGTTTTCATGAGCCAAAGTCATATCCGTATTCGAGGCGCACGTACCCATAATTTAAAGAATGTGTCACTCGATATTCCACGTGACAAATTTGTGGTGATCACAGGGCTTTCAGGTTCAGGGAAATCATCGTTGGCATTTGATACCTTATATGCTGAGGGTCAGCGCCGTTATGTTGAATCACTTTCGGCTTATGCACGACAATTCCTTTCGCAAATGGAAAAACCTGAAGTTGATTCAATTGAAGGTTTATCCCCTGCGATCGCGATCGAGCAAAAATCAACGAGCCATAACCCGCGTTCAACTGTCGGAACAATTACCGAAATTTATGACTATTTACGACTGCTCTATGCACGTGTGGGTACACCCTATTGTCCAGAACATGACTTACCGATGGTCGCACAAACCGTTTCGGAAATGGTCGATGCAGTAAAATCGCTTGAAGAAGGTACGGCACTGATGTTGCTCGCACCTGTGGTCCGTGAGCGCAAAGGCGAATACAGTAACTTATTTGAACAATTACAAAGCCAAGGCTTTGTGCGTGCGCGTGTCGATGGCGAAATTATTGATATTGATACCCCACCTGAATTAGACAAAAAGAAAAAACATACCATCGAAGTCGTCGTCGACCGTTTCAAAGTCCGCGATGATCTTGGCAATCGAATTGCTGAATCCTTTGAAACTGCCTTACGTTTAGGTGGTGATATTGCGATTTTATCGTGGATGAATGATGAACACCCTGAACGTGTCTTTTCAGCGAAACACTCTTGCCCTGAATGTGACCGTGCGGTTGCTGAACTCGAGCCTCGTTTGTTCTCATTTAACAATCCTTTTGGTGCTTGCCCTGTCTGTGATGGTTTAGGGACGCGTAGTCATTTTAGTGCCGACAAACTTATTCCAAATCCAGAAGTATCGATCAGCCAAGGTGCAATTCGTGGTTGGGACAGACAGCGACCGTATTACTATACGATGCTTCAAAAAGTCGCAGATCATTTTGATATTCCACTCGATACCCCATGGAATCAACTGGATAAAGAGACACAAAAGAAATTCTTACAAGGTACAGGCAAAGAAAAAATCGACCTCAGTTATATTGATGAACGTGGTCGTAAACATAATCGTGTGCAACCTTTTGAAGGAATCTTGCCACATTTAGAACGTCGTTATCGTGAAACGGAATCGAATTATGTCCGTGATGACTTAGCCCAATACTTATCTAATGCCGCTTGTGATGCCTGTGGTGGTTCTCGTCTCAATGAAATCTCGCGTCATGTTCGTGTTAAAGACAAAACCATTGCTGAAATCACCAAGATGTCGATTGGTGATGCAGAAAGTTATTATCAAGACCTCAATCTTGAAGGGGCTAAAGGCGAAATCGCCGATAAAATTTTTAAAGAAATTCGTGAACGTTTACACTTTTTGGTGAGTGTTGGACTCAATTATTTAAGCTTAGCACGTTCGGCTGAAACCCTTTCAGGGGGTGAGGCACAGCGTATTCGTCTCGCTTCGCAAATCGGTGCAGGTTTGATGGGCGTGATGTATGTGCTTGATGAACCATCGATTGGTCTGCATCAACGTGATAATGATCGCTTATTACAAACGCTCATTCGTTTACGTGATTTGGGCAACACCGTGCTCGTCGTTGAGCATGATGAAGATGCGATTCGTGCTGCGGACCATATCATTGATATCGGACCAGGTGCAGGGATTCACGGTGGTGCGATCATTGCTGAAGGAACTTATGACGAATTGGCGAACCATGCCGATTCGCTTACAGGTCAATATCTTTCAGGCAAATTAAAAATTGCAGTGCCAAAACAACGTACCCAATCACCACGTCCTGATGAAGTGATTAAGCTTTCAGGCGCAAGCGGACATAATCTTAGAAATGTCGATTTAACCATTCCTTTAGGCATTATGACCTGTGTCACTGGCGTTTCAGGTTCAGGAAAGTCAACCTTAATTAACCGAACTTTATTGCCTTTAGCAGCCACTCAACTCAATGGTGCAACCACTCTTACCGCAGAAAAGTTTGATTCAATTGATGGTTTACAGCACTTGGATAAAGTGGTCGATATTGACCAAAGCCCAATTGGTCGTACACCACGTTCAAATCCTGCAACTTATACAGGGTTATTTACCCCAATTCGTGAGTTATTTGCGCAAACCCCTGAAGCCAAAGCACGTGGTTATAGCGCAGGTCGTTTCTCGTTTAACGTAAAAGGTGGGCGCTGTGAGGCATGTGAAGGTGATGGCATGATCAAGGTCGCGATGCATTTCCTGCCTGATATGTATGTGCCTTGTGATGCATGTCATGGCAAGCGTTATAATCGTGAAACACTGGAAGTAGGCTATAAAGGTAAGAATATTTCTGATGTGTTAGAAATGACGGTAGAAGATGCAGCCGAATTCTTTAGTGCAATTCCTGTGATTCATCGTCGTCTAGAAACACTGACTCAAGTAGGACTGGGTTATATTCGTTTGGGACAGGCAGCAACAACCCTTTCAGGTGGTGAAGCTCAACGCGTGAAATTAGCGCGTGAGTTAGCAAAACGTGATACGGGTAAAACCTTATATATCCTAGATGAGCCAACCACTGGTTTACATTTCCATGATATTGCCAAGTTACTCGATATCTTGCATGAGCTACGTAATAAGGGTAATACCATCGTTGTGATTGAGCATAATTTAGATGTGATCAAAACTGCCGATTGGGTGATTGATCTTGGCCCTGAAGGTGGTTCTGGTGGTGGTCAAATTATCGCTGAAGGCACACCTGAGCAAGTTGCTGAAGTTGAGATTTCACACACAGGTAAGTTCTTAAAACCGATGCTTAAATAAAATACAACTTGTTGTATTTTAACGATAAAACGGTGATCAATTCACCGTTTTTTATTTAATGGACAAAATTATTTATCCCTCCACCACATTCTTCCCTTTTGCTTTCGCTCTTAACATCGATTGATCCGCACTTTCTAGCAGTTCAAGCCAGCTTTCTGCTCCGACAGCAACTCCAATACTTACCGATACTTGGATGGATTCATCTAAACTCGAAACCTCTATAAACTGACTAGCGATTTCAGTACGAATACTTTCCGCAATATGCTTAGCTGCATCTAACTGAATATTTTCAATAACCACTAAAAACTCATCACCACCATAACGCACAATCAGATCAGATGCCCTTACGTTATGCTTCAATTGATCCGCGATCATTGTAATCACCTGATCACCCACAATATGACCATACTGATCATTGACCAACTTAAAGTTATCAATATCAATCACGATCACACCTGTTTTAGAAAAGGCATTTGGGCGACTTTCCAAAACACGAATGTATTCATCCAAAGCTAAGCGATTCGCTACACCAGTCAGCACATCGGAGTTCGCAATTTTCTTCAACTGAGACTCCATCATGTCTCGTTGTTTTAACATCGCTTTTAAACGATCGATCGCTTCGAATAATGAAGCAAATTCCTGTTTTGATGCTTTCGTATGCAGGTCTTCATAGGGCGTGTTAGATAAGCGTAAGATCATTTGGCGAGCCCTAATTAAAGGCATAAATACCTTTCGCTTGGTATAAATCATAATAAATAGAGCAGTCAGCAATGAAACACTGGTCATACATAATGTAAAAATCAGTTGTTGTTTTGCTTTTCTATTCTGTTCATACGCTACTTGGATACTGCTATCCAAAATATAATTTTGTAGATCCATCACCGTAATAAATTTATCTACAATTTGCTCCGTGAGTTGCGTTCCTGTAAGTGAATATGCTTGTTTCTTCGCACTCTCATCTAATAATCTTGAGATCAGTGGTAATCCCTGATCAAGAAACTCCGTTTTTACACGTCGATGTAAACGATAATATTCTGTAGTTTTGGTTTGTTCAGGCTGAATCGTATCAACCAAAGACCATAGATATCTGGCTTGATGTTGAGTTTGTAATGATCGAGCACGATTAATATCTGATATCGTTTCCTTAAACGTCACAGGTGCCATGATATTAGATGCCACGCGGCCAGCTTGATCACGCATATCCGTTAAAACAACAATAGAAATAAAGTAATTTGACATCTTACTGTCTTTACTTTTTGCTTCTAGCATCAGAGCACTCAGATATTCACGTGTCTTATCCCATGCAGCGAACATGGATACTATCGCATGATCTAATTCTGCTGCATTACGTTGTTTTGGAGGGATCAGAGCATAGTCATCAACGACTTTTCGTGACTGTGCTAATTGAGTTTTTAAATCCGAATTTAAAGCCGTCGCGATAGAGTTAAAACCTGCTTGATGAAGTGTTGTAATCGCCTCATCAATTTGCTGATCGACAACCAGTCTAAATTCTTTCAACTCCTTTTGATGTTGCTGAAGCTCATCAGGCGTACTCGACATGAGCTTATTGGCAGGCGCTCGCTCTCTTGAAATCTTATTGGCTGTTTTTACTAAGGCCCGCAAACTTGTGATTTCTGATAATACTTGTTGAGTTTTTATATAATCTTGATAACTATGAATTATTAATGGAATAGAAATGTATAAGATCGAAAAAATAATCACGACCATGCAAGAAAATAGACGAAGGCTAATCTGCTCTGAACGTAATTTAACACGTTTCAAACTACGTTCCATGAAGACATCCTACTCTTTTCAAAAATTCATCCTATTTGATTTCTTGAGAATATTAATCTTACCTTAATTTTTAATTTGCGCTGATATGATTCCAATTAATTTTGAGACTTTTATAATCAAAGAATAATATGCAACTTTTTTAAATTTCATTTTATTAAAATAATGAACCGTACCGGGTTTGTCGGAGACCACTTTTCTTGAGAGAATGTCCCGATGAAAAAAGTAAAATACACCCCTGAAATCAGAGATAGAGCGGTTCAATTATTGATTGAATCT